>RFTO01000321.1 GCA_009923375.1 Actinomycetota bacterium
CGCTGATGTGCAGGAATCGCGCGATTCGGCGAACCATGCAGCCATCGTGCTTTCGGCAACGGATCCGGCGAATGCGTTCGGCGCTGCGTTGCCGTGGCCCGCGCAACCGCAGGAGACTGCTTCGGGACACCGCCCCGGGCGCAAAGCAGGTGCGATTGTCATCACAGTCGGGGGCGAGCTCGCTCTTTATGTTGAGCGTGGCGGCAAGACTCTGCTCTCGTTTACCGCCGATGCCACACGTTTGGCGAGCGCAACTGGCGCGCTCGCACACGCCGTACGACAATCACAAGGACGCCTGCTGCTAGAGCGCGCCGATGGCGATCAGGTGTTGAACACGGCAGCGCGCGGCGGTTCACCGCTGATGTATGCCTTGGAGACTGCAGGCTTTATCACCACTCCTCGAGGGCTACTGCTGCGATGAAATCGCGTGCGCAGAGTGGATGTGCGGATGTGAGTGACGGTGCCTGAGGGCGACACAGTGTGGCGAGCCGCGCACAGACTTCATCAGACCCTGGCAGGGCACGTTCTCACGTCCTGCGATTTTCGAGTTCCCCAACTCGCCACCACCGACCTAGCAGGGTTCACCGTCAGCGAAGTTGTCAGCCGAGGCAAACACATGCTTACCCGCCTGGTTCGCGGCGAGGAAACCCTCAGTTTGCACACGCACTTCCTGATGGATGGGAGCTGGCACATCTACCCGCGGGGAGAAAAGTGGCGCGGTGGCCCAGCGCATACCGTGCGCGTCGTGCTCAAGACTGCATCGCACGATGTTGTGGGCTACGCCATGCCCGTGATCGATGTGATTCGCACACAAGACGAAGGGAAAGCGGTCGGTCATCTCGGCACCGACATCATGGCCGATGAGTGGTCACTTGATTCCGCAGTTGCCTCGATCAGCGCCGAGCCGACAGCGCAGATTGGGGATGTGCTCCTAGACCAGCGGCTCATCGCTGGAATCGGCAATCTGTATCGATGCGAGGTACTCTTCATTCATCGAGTGACCCCGTGGACCCTGGTTGCTGATGTGGATGTTGAAGCGATCATCACAACCGCTGTGCGACTGATGCACCGCAATCGCTGGGAGCCGCGCCAGATCACCACTGGCGATGATCGTCGGGGCCACGAGCATTTCGTCCATGCCCGAGGCAACCGTCCCTGCCGTCGATGCAGCACCGCAATCGTCGTAAACGCCAGCGGGGTG
>RFTO01000322.1 GCA_009923375.1 Actinomycetota bacterium
GTGCTGGTGCTTTGGTTCGTGGGCTCGACAAGTCTGGTCAGCCACGTGCGGTCTATATCTACAACGTGGTGGACAACGCCTGGTCAATGGCGAACTACGGTGACCAAGCCGTTGTGTGGCAAACGGCCATCAACCCGATCATTGCGCTGGAACTGATCTCTGAAGGCATCTGGAAGCCCGAAGGAATTATGGGCCCAGAGTGGTTTGAATCAGAACCATTCTTGAACAAACTTGCCGACTTCGGCACCTCCTGGCATGTCCGCGATGAAGATGCCAGCGATATTCCGCTTGTGTGGCCAACCGAATCAAAGTGATGCGCGATGACTATTGAGACGGAAGTTGTCGTAATTGGCGCAGGGTTGGCCGGCCTGAGTGCCGCAATTCACTTGCGTGATGCGGGAATTGATGTGCAAGTCGTCGAAGCATCTGATGCTGTGGGCGGCCGTCTGCGCACTGACCATGTCGATGGCTACACACTCGACCGTGGCTTCGCTGTTCACAATCCTGCCTATCCTGAAGCACAAGCACTTCTGGATCATGAACGCCTGGACCTGCGCTCTTTTGAGCCAGGTGTTGCCTATCGAACGGACTCAGGATTTTCCTTCCTGGCACATCCGCGCGGTGGCTGGAAGGGACTGCGCCAAAGTTTTGGCACCGCTCGCACCCACCCCCGAACTGCTGCGGCTTTTGCGGCGTATGCGGTGGCATGTGCTGCGATGAGCCATGACGCGTTGATGCGTCGACCACGCATCAGCGGACGCGCCGCACTGCGCCAAGCTGGTGTCGACAATGCAGGCATGCGCGCTCTGGTGATGCCATTCCTGCAAGGGGTGCTCCTAGAATCTCAGTTGGACACCAATCGCCGGGTCATGGACGAAATTCTCGCCACATTTGTCAAAGGCACTCCCGCCGTTCCGTCCGGTGGCATGCAATCCATTGCCGAGCAACTTGCTTCACGAATCCCGATGGATGCGCTAAGTCTCAACGCACATGTCGATGGCCTTGATTTGGGCGACAACTCAGTGACTGTCCGTACGGCTGCGGGTGAAGTGCGAGCACGCAAGGCCATCATCGCTGTGTCGCGTGAAGCGTTGGCTGCGCTGTTGCCGGATGTGAAAACTGGGCGTAGCCGTTCGGTGACCACGTGGTACCACCGTGCCACCACCCCTGGCCACGAGTTGCTCGATGGCCGGCCTTGGGT
>RFTO01000323.1 GCA_009923375.1 Actinomycetota bacterium
AAGTGGCGCGGTGAGGCGTCGTGGTACTGCAACACCGGCAGTTTTATAACGTCTCGATTTATCGACGGTCGAGTGTCGGCATCTGCGTCTAACTGCACGCATTGTCTAGCGATGATGCTCGACGATATCGGCACCAAAAGCAAAACGCCGCCGTTGCCGCCAACATGGATTATGGAGACGTCACCCGGCAATTATCAGTGGGGGTATGCGTTCAGCGAACAGCCCACGGTCGGCGAGTTCAGCGCGGCCATCAAGGCCATCGCCGCCGCCGGTTACACCGACCCAGGCGCCTGCAACCCGGTTCGAAATTTTAGATTGCCGGGTTCGATCAACCAAAAGAACGGGTTTATCTCGCGACTCGTTGAGTTCACTCCAGGCCGCGAGTATTCAGTGGCTGAGATATGCGCCGCGCTGGGCGTCACGCCAGGCGTGGCCGATACCGCTACCGTGCGCTCGGTCGGCCTGCAAGACGATGGCGACGACGATGTGCTGGCGTGGATCGCTGAACGTGGCGAGCTACTGGAGCAGGGCAACGGCGAGGGCTGGTACGGCGTCGTCTGCCCCAACGCAGCCGAGCATACGGACGGGAACCCGATGGGCCGCTACAGGCCCGTTTCGCGGGCCTATACATGTTTTCACGGTCACTGCGTCGAGGAATGGAACTCGGCGCGTTACTTGGCGTGGGTGGCCGAGCAGGGTGGCCCCGACCATCAGCACGGTCTGCGCGATGAGTTGTTGGCAACTGTGATGGCCGGCGCGCTGGGCAAGATATCGCCGACTGCTGCCTTCCCCGATGAGACGGTCGAAATTATCCGAGAGGTCAACCGCAAAGAAATGGGCCGGTTAGAAAAGGCCGAATGGTATGAGCGTTTCGCGTATATTATTTCAGACGATGCGTACTTTGATCTGATGGAACGCCGCGAGATTATGCGCAAAGCGTTCAACGCCATCTATGCTCATATACCGTGCAAGACAGTCCACGGAACGGCGAAAGTGTCGGCATCGGTTTGCTACGATGAGAACCGTCAAGCCAAGGGCGCCAGAACGCTGCAAGGCGTCACCTATGCCGCCGGTGAGTCGGTGCTGGCCACGATGGACGGCGCGGTCTACGGCAACCGCTGGCGCGACGCCAGGCCAGCGACCGCCCAGGGCGATGCGTCCCGCTGGCTTGAGCATGTCGAGCGCCTGATACCCGAGCAG
>RFTO01000324.1 GCA_009923375.1 Actinomycetota bacterium
GCTGTGCAGAAGGCACTGCGCGATGGGTGTGGGCCAATGCTGGAGGAGGTGCGGCTTTTCGACCGCTATGTCGGCGAGCAAGTGCCGAGCGGACATGTGTCGCTTGCCTTCGATTTACGGTTCCGCCACCCAGAGCGCACTTTGACCGATGAGGAAGTCGCGCAGATGCGAGCAGAAGGTATTGCGAACGCCACTCGAATCACGGGTGCACTCCTGCGCGGAGCCTCATCATGACTCGGTTTCGCCTGCGACTAGATCGGGATCGTTCCACTCCTCGTCCTGTGCGCAGCCGTACGACGATATGGCGGCGCCGCGCATTGTGGTGTGCACTGATCGCAGTTGTCCTTGACTTGGGCATTCGAGGGTGGATCGCTTACACACGGGTGTCGGAGGCCAAGACAGCAATAGCCGCCGTGAGAGCGGGATTCGGCTCACAAAGCCCAACCCATGTCGCAGATGACCTTCGATTAGCCCGCGGGAGCATCCATAGCGCCAAGATCGCGGTGGCCGATGATCCGCTGTGGTGGATTGCCTCACATGTTCCATTGGTCGGTAGGGCACCTCATGCAATCCGCGTGAGCATCATCGCACTCGATGACGTGCTTAGCCATACAGGATCACTTGAACAAGGATTGCGAACACTGCATCAAGACAACATTGCCTCGTTGTCTACTGGCTTTGTTTCGGTCGCAAATGCAGGCGTCACGGAAGTGGCACCTGCCCTCACTCGGGCTGATTCCTCCTTGCAGGCATTGATTCTTGCGGGGGTGCCAGGTGTCATCGCCCAACCGCTCGCTGACGCCCGTGCGCAACTACACGAATTCGCACCGGTTATAGACAAGTTCTCCCCGCTGCTGAAGGTTGCGCCGATGCTCTTGGGTATGGACAAGCAGCGCTCGTGGTTGCTGTTGATGCAGAACGGCTCAGAAGCGAGATCCACTGGTGGACTCATTGGTGCTGTGGGAATTCTGCGTTCCCATCACGGGCATTTGCGACTGACGCAATTGGAATCCAACGATCGACTTGCCGACGTCACAGTTAAGCAGTGGCAGAAGGTTGCAGCTGATGCTGGCGCAGTTGAGGTGTATCAAGATCAGCTTTCATCCCTCTCGGGTTTCAACGTGAACGCGGACTTTCCGACCGTTGGTCGCTTGACCGCAGCCATGAAGCAGCAAGCAGATGGTGTTCGTGTCGACGGCG
>RFTO01000325.1 GCA_009923375.1 Actinomycetota bacterium
CTTACGACGAGATCGACGACGACCTCACAGCCGTGGTTCGTGCCACAAGTGATTCCCATTCCATTGATTCAAGCGATCAACCCGCGTGGACGCCGGTCGTGGTGGATGGTGGCGAAGCAACAAACACCCAACCCGTTGACATCATGATCCCTGAACAACACTCTGATCTGGACGACGTCGCAGAAGATGTTGAAACAATCGAACCTGCGTATGACGTCGTCCAAGAAGTGGAATTTGTGGCGACGGGCGCCGCTGAACCTGATTTGTTCGATGATGACCAGCGCACACATGATGATGCTGACGGAATTGATGAGCCCGCCGGGCCGCAAACCCCTGCGCCAGCGAAGTCTCGCGGCCGCAAGGGCCGCTCCAGTGTGCCCAGCTGGGATGAGATTCTGCTCGGCACTCAGGGATCAGACACCATCTAATCCGCCGCTGCACCAAGCTGAGGGATGTTCGCTGGGGAATGTTCTCAGCGGCTGTCGCGCTGCACATCGCAGCCAGTCCCAGGGTCGCCAAGCCCAGTCAGTTAGTCCTTGGGTGTAATCGCCGCGGACAATGCAGACGTGAATGCAAGTGCAGCAGCCACAACTGCAGGTCCGTCTGCCTCGGCGCTGACGCGAATCGATAAGTCGTCGTTACTGCTTGTGCCCATGTAGCCGTGATCAGCCTCGCAGGTCGGGTCTCCACAGTCCGCGGATTCCATCTCGAGTCGACTGACAGCACCCCAACCGATGGTGACGACTAGTTCACTCAACGGCTTACTGGTCGAATAAGAATCCGGGTCGGTGACTCGTCGCGCCACTACAACCGTCTCCACTTTGCTGAGGCGTACCACTTCGGTGGTGGAAGCCGCGTAAGGCTTGCGACTGGTCTCATCTGGCCCGAATTCATCCACATGTGCGACGAGCAGTCGGGTTGGAGTCATCAATAAGACAGTGACATGACGGCGGAGTTCATCGGCATCGAAGGTCGCCTCGAGGTGGATGAAGTATTCCACGACTTCCTCGCCCACAAGCAGCCCGTCAATACTGTCCAAGACGAATGCGGGGTAATAACCAGTACGTTCGACCTCCGACTTGAGCATCGGATAGCGGTTCACCGGCGTGTGCGTCTGCTGCATGGGCTCATCTTGACACCGACCTCAGCCCGGTGAGGTTGCCGAGGCTGAATCTGCTGGATCTGTGGACGTTAACGCGC
>RFTO01000326.1 GCA_009923375.1 Actinomycetota bacterium
GGCTCTTCGAATCCAAGGCACCTCGCCGGCCGAGCCGGTGCTGCTTGTTCATGGACATATTGACGTCGTGCCTGCAATGGCACACGAATGGACGCATCCCCCCTACGCAGGCATCATCGACGACGGCATGCTCTATGGCCGCGGAGCTGTCGATATGAAAGACATGGACGGGATGCTCCTGGCGTTAATGCGGCACTGGGGTCGCACAGGTGAACGGCCGCGCCGGACAATGCAAGTCCTCTTCACACCAGATGAGGAAGCAGGTGGTCGCCACGGCGCTCACTGGCTGGTGCTCAACCGTCCAGAGTTGTTCGAGGGAGTCAACGAGGCACTTGGTGAAGTCGGCGGCTTCAGCATCACCGTGCGCGATGACCTACGCCTCTACCCAATCCAGACGGCCGAGAAGGGCATTCGCTGGCTTCGGCTGACGGCAGATGGGCGCGCTGGGCACGGATCGATGATTAATGATGACAACGCAGTTACTGAGCTGTGCGAGGCTGTTGCCAAAGTCGGACGTCATAAGTGGCCGGTGCGGCTCACACCAACAGTGGAGCGTTTTTTAAGTGAGCTGTCTGATGCTTATGGAATCGATATCGACCCAACTGACATGGATGCCGTCTTGGCGAAACTCGGAACTTTGGGGAGTCTTGTCGGCGCCACTTTGCAGAACACTGCCAACCCGACGATGCTCAATGCGGGTTACAAGCACAACGTGATCCCCAAGGAGGCTACGGCTTTTGTTGACGGTCGCGTGCTTCCTGGCTTCGAGGCTGAATTTGAAGCTGAAATCAAGAGAATTGTTGGCGAGAACATATTGGTCACCACCGATATCGCAGACATCACTCTTGAAACTTCCTTCGATGGACCAACCGTGGACGCCATGGTGGCGGCGCTGAAGGCAGAGGATGCCGGCGCCCGACCGGTGCCCTACATGATCTCCGGCGGAACCGATGCGAAAGCTTTCTCCACCTTGGGGATTCGCTGCTACGGGTTTTCCCCGTTGAAATTGCCAGCAGATCTTGATTACTGGCAGCTGTTCCACGGTGTCGATGAGCGTGTCCCTGTCGACGCACTCACATTCGGAGTACGTGTACTGGGTCGTTTCTTCGCACAGGCGTGACCGAATTCGGGGTGGGCAAGATTTCAGTGGTGGGTAAAGCTGAGCGATAGCGCAGGCTTGCCAAATTGTTGAAGGCAGCA
>RFTO01000327.1 GCA_009923375.1 Actinomycetota bacterium
CCGTCAGGCCGCATGATTATTGGGCATTGGCAACCTTGGTGTAGCAGGGCAGTTCCCGCAGCAGTTCCCAGATGAAGCCGGTGAGTTCCCGGGCGACAGCGGTCATCGCCTTGTTGCGTTGGAGGCGGCGGCCCCGCAGACGGTTGAAGCGCGAATGCAGCCGGTTCTGGGCTCGCCAGCTCACCTCCTTGGCGCGTCGATCGAGCTTTGCCTGACGCAGGGAAAGTTCCTTGCTGACTTTCGGCGGGGTGTCGTAGTGCTGGGAGCACTCGACCAGCAGCCAGCGGGCGTGAGGGTTCCCGCATTTGGTGATGCTCCCCTGCTTGCGTTTGTCGCTGCTGGTGGATTCACTCGGGACGAGCCCGAGATAGGCCATGAGCTGACGGGGATGCTCGAAGCGGTGGATGTCTCCCAGCTCGCTCACCGTGATCATCGCCGCCACGATCTTGAAGCCCTTGAACCCCATGAGCGCCTCTACGGCAGGCCGCAATTGCCAGGATACGAGAAGATTCCCCATCGCTTCCTCGCAACGGTTCACGCGCTCGTTGGCCGCATCGATGGCGCAAAGGTAATCCTCCAAGATCACTTTCATCGCTGGGTGCGGCAGCACCAGCTCGCGCAGGTAGCGCATGTGTGCCGGGGTCCAGGTGCTCTTGGCCGTGTAGCGGAACCCGTGCCGCAAAAGGAACGCTTTGAGCCGGTGACGGGCTCGGGTGCGATCGTCCACGGCGTCGGTGCGAGCGCGGCACAGGTCCCGGATCGCCTCGTCGGTGGAATCCGGCACATACACCGGCGAGAGGTCGCCGGCACGCAGCAGGCGGGCGAGCTTTTCGGCATCCCGCCGGTCGGTCTTGATTTTGTCTCCGGGCTGTTTCGGAATCAGCGAGGGGGCCACGACCACGCAGGCGATACCGAGCTGCTTGAGCCGCCGAGCGATGACGAATCCGCACGGCCCCGCCTCATAGCAGACGTGCAGCGTGGGCTCCCGGTCGCCCCGGATCCTGCGCAGGAGCTTTTCCAGCGCGTGGAGGTCGTTGGTGATCGTCCCCGCCTGGCGCACTTCACCGGCGCGCCCCCCTTCGGCTACGGCTGCGGTGATCGTTTCTTTGTGGACATCGAGCCCGATGTAGATTTCAGTTTTGTTCATATGGTGTGTTTGTCAGTTCGCTTG
>RFTO01000328.1 GCA_009923375.1 Actinomycetota bacterium
TGATTCATACGAATGGCAGCGAGGTAAAGCAATGCGCGCGAAGGTCATGATCCTGAGCCTGCTGATGGTGACGGGCGGATTTGTCACTCAATCGGCCAGTGCCAGTGTCAGTTGGGCTCCGAACCCTCGGTGGAGCCAGGTGAATGCTCTCGCGGGAGCGGGTATTTTCCAGCAGGACCTGCGAATGTTTGACGACACCGGCGCGAAGATGACCGACGATGCTGGGCAGCATGGCACCGTCTATGTGCGCACCGATGTGCATCAAGTGACCTTGACCTATGACTGCACCAAGAAGCAGGGAATCGGAAGTCTGCCAGCGAGTACCTGTGCTGGGTCCACCGTCCAATTCGGTGTTGATATTTCAGGATTTGATTTGTATCGCGTTGACTTGACCTTCGATGGCGTCAAGCAGAAGGAAAACGACGCGCTCTACTTGTATAAGAACGAAGTTGCAGATGCAAACGGCGTGGCTTCATTGGTGATTGGCGTGACAAATCGCGGCAAGTTCAGCGAAGGTTTGACCATCGGTGCTGACGACTATCTCGGTGTCAGCGTGAGCAATTGCGATCGCACGGTGCGCAATGGAGTCACCCTCTGCGACACTTCTGATCGCGCAGGGACGACTGACACGGTGGGTCCACTCAATGTGCTCTTCGAGGGTGCGGGCTACTACCCGCAGGTCAAGATGTTGAATCAAGACCGCACTCCAGCGCTCCCCAACTGCGGTGGTTTGAACTGGGCCAAGGATGAAACCTGGGACTGGAGTGTCTACAAGCGCTCCTGGTTTGGCGAATACGCCTGCGTGTATGCCAAGTCGTATCAAGTTGGGGACTGGGTGACGATTCCCTACCAAGTGCTGGACATTTGGGGAGCTCCGATGGTGAATCAGCCCGTTGACTTCTTCCATGCGAGCACGCCGCCGAACTGTGGGAGCCTGCGCTGCAAGTGGGGCCCAGAGGTGGCGCACAAGTACACCGACAAGAACGGCTATGTCACCTTCACTGTGCAGAACTTGAACACGGCTGCGGAAGCCTGTGCCAATCAGGGTTACAACGATGACACCAAGGAAACCCACACCTGTTCCATCGGTGTTGGATTCAATGCGTCAACCGGGATGTCGCCTGAGTCACAGGATTTGTTTTGGCCGCAGTTTGTGAACACCACAGAAAT
>RFTO01000329.1 GCA_009923375.1 Actinomycetota bacterium
ACCAAGCGCCGCCACTTCCACTGGCGCACCGAAAGCAGCCGTCGCCTCGCGCTCCTCGCGCTCATGTGCACCGTCCTGGGCATTCCACGCGACGAAGTGCGTGAGGATCAACTGCTGCACACCTGCTCGCCGCGCAGTCGACCCTGCGTGATGGCCGGTCATGTGCAAGTCGGCTGGAAGTGGCGAATCTGTTGGGCCCGGCTCCAAAAAAGATGTCTCAAAAAGTGCTGTGTGGGCACCGCTGGCGAATCTCATCAGCGCTTCCGACTCTCCCGTGTCACCGGAATACACAAGCGAGCCCCCCTCGCCGTCGAGTCGGATGGCATAGGACTCGCCAGGATGCGGAACTCTCACGGCGGTCAACTCCAGACCTGCGATCTGCGCCGACTCCCCCGGTTGCGGCAGCGGACGAAAGTCGAAGCAATCGCGCAGATCATTTGTCCCTTCGATTGAATATGCGCGAGCCAACCGCAGCGGAAGCTCCCGCGGGCCGTAAACAACCACGCGGGTGCGCTGACCGACCGCAGGTGCGTACTTCAAGTGCACATAAACACTCAGCAAATCGATGCAGTGATCAGCGTGAACATGCGAGATGACGAAGGCATCCACATCAGCGGGATCGCAGTAGCGAAGCAGCTGCGACATTGCACCGTTGCCGAGATCGAGCACCACAGTCGCATCGCCCGCATGCACGAGATATCCGGAGGCAGGGCTATCAGCACTGGGATACGAACCTGCGCATCCGAGAACGGTCAACTGCATCGTGATTAAGCCCGGTTCGACAGCCACTCGAGGGTGTCACTGACCGTTGCGGCCAGCGGACGGAAGGTGAGTCCCGCATTGATAGCCGCAGATGAATCCATCGCCATCATCCCGACCGGCTCGGTGCCTGCCCACAACGGAAAGTCCAGCGGCTGCAAGGAATCAGCGTCGCTCGGGGTCACCCAGTCGAGGGTGGTTCCTTGTGGGCCGACCGTGTCCACAATAGTCACCAGCATCTCCTCGAAAGTGATAGCCGGCGCGGGAGTATGGAACGTGCCGAGCGTCCCCTGCTCGAGCAAAGTGATGACGAAAGCGGCTTGGTCTCGCGCATCCACATACTGCATCGCGTTATCGCGCGGCTCGGGCGCTTGCACCACTCCACCAGCAGCGATGCGTTGCACCCAGGTG
>RFTO01000330.1 GCA_009923375.1 Actinomycetota bacterium
CGCAGATATCCGGGCCGACCGTTTCCGTCTGTTGCAACGAGTTGACCGCAAATTCGCAAGCAGTAGCTGCTGGCTGGCGTGGTGCCCAGGTGTCGACTGCTGATGAGTGGCGCAGTGTCACAGCTGCGGCCGGAAATGTCGATGTGTTGCTGTCGTATCTCATGGTCGTGCGCACCGCTGCCGCACAGCAAACCCCACCAGATGACAAGGCGCGGTTCTATCGCAATGCTGACATTGAGTGGTCGCTTGCATTGCGGGATACCTTCTTCACGGGACAGGGTCGACCGGCCGAACTCATCGCATTAGATGACGCACTTCCTGTGACACAGGGTCGTCACCATGGCTATCACGACTCCACGCCGGATGAACGCGATCGGGAATCACGCCGCAACTACGACCGCATCCTCAAGCGTTGGCGCGGGCGTACGGAGATACTCCACACCTCGTAGTTGATGCACACCTACGCTAGGGGCGTGACAGTGCAGGCCGTACCGCCGCTATCGGAATTCACCACCATGCGCGTCGGTGGCTCCCCTCGGGCGTTGCTCGCCGTCGACTCAGTGCGTCAGGCTGAGCAAACCTTGCATGATTTGGATGAAGCTGGCATTGCTTATTGGCCACTCGGCGGGGGCAGCAACACCATCGTTGCGGATGACGGAATTGACGCGACGATTGTCTGGCTTCGTCATCGCGCCCATCGCATCATTGAAGAAACGGAAGAGTCCATCACAGTTCGTTTTGATGCTGGCTGGCCATGGGATGAATGCGTGGAATTTGCGGTCAGCAAAGGTTGGTCCGGACTTGAGTGTTTGAGCGGTATTCCCGGTTCAGTCGGCGGCACACCAATACAAAATGTTGGCGCGTACGGCCATGATGTGAGCGAGTTCATCTCCCAGGTGACCGTGTGGAATCGCGATGTGCGGACATTGCAGATGTTGACTGCAGCCCAATGCCACTTTGGCTATCGGGACAGCATCTTCAAACATCAACGCAAAACCGATACAAGTCCAACAATGATTGTCTTGCAAGTTGACTTCACCTTCACCAAGAGTGATGCAAGTGCACCCATCACCTATCCAGAATTGGCAACAAGACTTGGGTTGCAAGTGGGCGAGAGCGCACCCATTCAGGAAGTACGCGCTGCCGTCCTTGCCCTTCGTACGGCTAAAG
>RFTO01000034.1 GCA_009923375.1 Actinomycetota bacterium
TTGCTACGAAGCGGTGGCCTGACAATCCAAACGACCCTCGATGTTGCAGCACAGACTGCGGCGAACTCCACCGTTCGCAAGTACATTCCAGAGAAGGACCCAAGCCGCAAGGCCGCTGCCTTGACCATGATTCAACCTGGAACAGGAAATATCTTGGCGATGGCGCAGAACCGCCAATGGGGCACGTACGGAATTGGCAAGACCGCGGTGAATTACAACGTCGGCCGGGATTACAACGGAATCATCGGTCTGCAGGCTGGTTCAACTTTCAAAGCATTCATCATCGCCGCGGCGCTGAAACAGCGCATCAGCCCGTATGAAGTCATCAACTCACCAAAGGTTGCAACCTTCAGCGGCTTCACCGATTGCAATGGTGGCACGTTCGCGCCGTACACCGTGCACAACAGCAGTCCGCGGGAGAACGGCGGTTACACGATGTTCGCGGGCGCTGCTGATTCCGTGAACACTTACTTCATGGCGCTTGAAAAGCGCGTTGGCCTGTGCAACGCAGTGCAGGTGGCAACAGATCTCGGCGTTCGCGGCGGCAATGGAGAGCCGCCGATTCAGGTTCCTTCCTTCACATTGGGAACGCCGCTGGTCACCCCGATGAGTATGGCGAACGCTTATGCCACCTTCGCTGCCCACGGCAGTTACTGCCCGCCGCGAGCGATCACCTCGGTGACCAACCGGGATGGAATCCGCTACCTCGTGCCGCCGCCGCAATGCACCCAGGCACTCGACCGCGCAACCGCGGACGGGGTGACCAAGGTGTTGAGGGGGGTAATCGACGGTCCCTTCCCAGGACGCACCGGTGCGGGGCTCACTCCTGGTCGCGAAGCGGCCGGCAAAACCGGCACCATCGATGACAACGCTGCAGTGTGGTTCGTCGGATACACCCCGGAAGCCGCAACAGCAGTGTGGTGTGGCGATCCGCGCGGCGGACAGAGACACCCAATGCGCAACCTCACGATCAACGGCAAGCACTACTCGCAGATCTATGGTGCAACGCTGCCCGGCCCGATTTGGCGGGACACGATGAAGGGCACGCTCGCGAAGCGGCCGAAGAGTTACTTCCAGTTGCAGACTTTCGTCGGCAGTTATCTGAAACACAGCACGCCGCTATGGCCCGATCCGTCAATCTGGGCGACGACGAGCCCGTCGGCTACCACCAGCGCAACCAGCACCCCCTCGCCGAGCGGGCAGGGTTCGTCAACCGCCTTGGTTACACCGTGACCTGCCTAGGCTTATCTGCATGAGCATCGGCGATGTCGCTGGCGGCGTGGCAGCCGCAGGAGCAGGAGTCCTCGCTTACTCATTGATTGAAGCTCGCAGTTATGCCACTCGCGAGCGCGACATCACATGCATCCGCGGCGCTGGAGCATCACTTCGCCTCTTGCACATCAGCGACCTACACCTGAGCCCATGGGATCGTGACCGAATCGCTTGGACCCGGCGTTTGGCATCGCTAAAACCGGACCTTGTTGTCGCAACCGGCGATTTCATGGCGCACCAACGCTCGGTGTCGCTGGTCCATGAAGCGCTCGAACCATTGCTGCACCTACCCGGACTCTTCGTCACTGGCAGCAACGACTATTTCGCGCCGAGATTCAAGAATCCATTCGCCTATCTCGGCGGCATAGACAAGCGGCGGCACGGAACCTCCTTGCCCACCGCAGAACTTGTGGAGATGCTCGGCGCAGGTGGCTGGCACAATCTGAATAACCAAAGCGCAACACTGCAAGCAGGATCTTTGATCATCGATGCCCGCGGCACAGATGACGCCCATATCAATCGCGACGATTACGCCAGCGTCGCGGGCCCCTTTGATCCAGCAGCGGGCCTGCATCTCGCGGTGACACATGCGCCCTATCGCCGGGTGGTTGCAGCCATGGTTGATGACCGCGCAGATGTGATCCTCGCTGGCCACACTCACGGCGGTCAGGTGACGATTCCCTTCTACGGGGCACTAACCACCAACTGCGATTTGCCAACGCGCCAAGCCAAGGGAGTCTCCAGGATCACAAGTGACTCAGGCGCGAGTTCCCCACTGCATGTGAGCGCGGGGGTCGGCACGTCGCCGATTTTCCCTGTAAGGCTTGGCTGCCGGCCTGAAGCGGCATTACTTACCCTGCATTGATTGGTCGGGGTGACAGGAATTGAACCTGCGACCTCTTCGTCCCGAACGAAGCGCGCTACCAAGCTGCGCCACACCCCGAAGTGCGAGTTGAGTCTACCGAGAGCGCTCCATAGCCTCAGTGCCAGCCTCAGTGCCAGCCGGGCCGCGATCATGATCACGCTCGAAGTGGTGGCTCACGCTGAAGTAGCCATCTGTGTGGAGCTGCGCGTTGGCCTTATCTGGCACAACTATTTTGACGTGAACTGCTCGGCGAGCAACTCGGCTATCTGAGCGGTGTTCAACGCCGCACCTTTACGCAAGTTGTCCCCGCAGACGAAGAAATCAAGTGCCTTCTCATCATCCCTGGAGCGTCGGATGCGCCCGACGAACGTATCGTCTTGACCGACCACATCGATTGGAGTTGGGAACACCTTCGCTGCTGGGTCATCCATCACGCTTACTCCAGGGGCCGCTGCCAAAAGCGCCCGAGCCTCATCTGCGTCCACTTGCTCTGAGAACACTGCATGCACAGTCAGGCTATGCGTTGTCACTACGGGGACGCGCACGCATGTGGCCGCAACCTTCAGATTCGACAGACCCATGATCTTGCGCGATTCATTGCGAACTTTGTCTTCCTCGCTGGTGAAGCCGGCATCTTTCAACGAACCAGCCCATGGGATGACATTGAGTGCCAGCGGCGCAGGGAAAGGCGAGTCGGGTGTGCTTACAACCGCGCGAACATCACCGTGTTTATCCCCGACGGGCACCCTTGCAACTTGAGCGAGCTGTCTGCGCAGCGTGTCGATACCGATCTGCCCAGCCCCCGATGCGGCTTGATAGGACGACACCACCAAGCTCTCCAATCCCCATCGCTGATGAAGGGCACCAAGCACGACGATCATCGACAGAGTCGTGCAATTGGGGTTGGCGATGATGCCGCGAGGACGATCATGAGCAGCAGCGGCATTCACTTCGGGTACAACGAGCGGGATGTCATCGTCCATGCGGAATGCGCCGCTGTTGTCTACGACGATCGCCCCGCGCTCCACAGCAATCGGTGCCCAGTGCGCCGATACCTCATCGGGCACATCGAACATAGCAATGTCGACCCCGTCGAACACCTCAGGTGCAATCTCCTGCACCACGATGTCGCGCCCACGAACGCTGCGCACCTGTCCGGCGCTGCGTGCTGAGGCGATGAGACGAATATCGCCCCAAACATCGGCACGTTCCTCCAGGAGCGAGAGCATGACGGTGCCGACCGCCCCCGTCGCACCGACCACAGCCAACGTCGGTTTCGTCATCGGCCAGTGCCTCCGTACACAACGGCCTCACCATCGACGTCGAGCCCGAAGGCTTGATGCACTGCCCGAGCGGCATCTGCCACCCGATCGCCACGGGTGACGATGCTGATGCGAATTTCGGAGGTGGAGATCAACTCGACGTTGACGCCGGCGACTGCCAGGGCCGAAAAGAATGTGGCGGAAACACCTGGGTGTTGCTTCATGCCGGCGCCAACCAACGACAGCTTGGCGATTCCCTCATCAGTGATGAGCTCTTCATAGCCGATCTCATCGGATGCCGCTTCAAGGGCGGCGATAGCTGTCGGCACTGAATCCTTCGGACAGGTGAACGTGATGTCCGTGCGCTGCGTGGTCGCGCCGGAAACGTTCTGCACGATCATGTCGATGTTCACCTTCGCCGCGGCGAGCGCCTTGAACACTGAGGCTGCGACACCGGGGGTGTCGGGCACAGCGACGATGGTCACCTTCGCATCGGTTCGGTCAACGGCAACGCCAGCGATGATCGGCTGTTCCATGACAGGCTCTCCTTCTGCATCGATTGAGCGGTTCGCGACAACGAGCGTTCCTGGGTGATCTGAGAACGAGGAGCGAACTCGGAGTGCGAGATTCGCTCGGCGTGCGTATTCCACTGCCCGCAGATGCAGCACCTTCGCTCCGGCTGCTGCGAGTTCGAGCATCTCCTCGAACTCAATCAAGGGCAACTGGCGGGCTTTGGGAATCATTCGAGGATCAGCCGAGAAGATGCCATCAACGTCGGTGTAAATCTCGCACACATCGGCACTCATCGCGACAGCAATAGCAACTGCCGTTGTGTCCGACCCACCGCGACCCAGCGTGGTGATGTCGCGGGTCTCGCGACTGAATCCTTGGAAGCCCGCGACGATTGGAATCGCACCATCTACAAGCGCTTCCTGTAGCCGGAAGGGAGTGACGTCCACGATTCGTGCGGCGCCATGCTGTGAGTCTGTGATTAAACCCGCTTGGCTGCCAGTAAATGATCGCCCCTCGTACCCAAGATCGTGAATTGCCATCGCCAGCAATGCCATCGAGATGCGCTCACCCGAGGTCAGCAACATGTCGTATTCGCGCGGGGCAGGCGTCTGAGTTACTTGGTAGGCGAGGTCGGCGAGTTCGTCGGTGGTGTCACCCATCGCGGAGACCACCACCACGACGTCATGGCCGGCCTTCTTGGTGGCCACGATGCGCGCAGCCACTCGCAGGATTCCCTGTGCATCGGCGACTGATGAGCCACCGAACTTCTGCACGATTAACACAGTTACTCCACCTTCCTTCGCCCGTGGAATGCGCGGCCGAGAGTGACCTCATCGGCGTATTCAAGATCGCCGCCGACCGGCAGGCCGCTGGCCAAGCGAGTAATGGTGATGCCCGTGCTGGCCAAGAGGCGCACGAGATAAGTCGCCGTGGCCTCACCTTCAAGGTTGGGATCCATGGCAAGGATTAACTCATCGATCGACTCATCACGCAGACGAATGACAAGCTCCTGCACTCGAAGATCTTCGACACGAACGCCATCGATCGGATTGAGCGACCCTCCGAGCACGTGATAGAGCCCGTTGAATTCGCGGGTGCGCTCGATTGCGATGACGTCCTTGGGCTCCTCGACGACGCACACCTTTGAGCGATCGCGGCGCTCATCGCGGCAGATCTTGCATAAATCTTCCGAGGAAACGTTGAAGCACACTGTGCAGAATCGCACCTGCTCGCGTACTTGGCTGAGCACCTCGGCCAAGCGCTGAACATCAGCCAGTTCAGTGTGAAGTAGGTGGAAGGCGATGCGCTGCGCACCCTTCGGTCCGATGCCGGGCAGCCGGCTTAACTCGTCGATGAGATCTTGAACAATGCCTTCATACATAGCGGTCAGCTCTCACCCTGGTCGTATTCCTCCAACACAGTGCCGCCGAACATCGAGGTGATGAGATCGACACCGCTGGGAGCAGCTCGGGCGGAATCGTCATCCATGCTCGCGCCGCCGGTTTCACTGGCTTCGGTCTCGTTCACTGCCGGTACAGGAGCGGGTGCGTCGCTCACCACCAACATCACGTTCACACCAACACCGCAGACCGACGAAATCGCCGCAGCCAATGCTGTGTGCGCCTCGCGACTCATCGCATTGCGGATCAACGCATCGTTAGCAAGCCCCACCTTTAAACCGGCGTCGTCTGCCGACAGTGGCGCAGCGCCGTTGAGCAGCGCCCATGTGACACGGCTACTGCTGCGCACGACGTCGAGAATCACATCCCACTTCGAGATGATCTCAGCAACATCCACCGAACCACTGGGTGTAAGCAGAGGCGCGGCAGCGGGGGCTGCAACTACCGGGGCTGGCGCCGACTTAGCCCGCGAGATAGGGGGCGGTGGAGCTGGTCTGCGGGATGCAGATGAAGAATCGACTGGCGCTGAAACGGCAGCAGAAGTTGCAGCCGGAGTCGCGGGTGCAGCCACCGGTGCAGCCACAGATTGGGTAGGTGCCGCGGCTCGTACTGTCGCGGGCACTGATGTCGCGGGCTGCTCAGGGCCTGGAGCTGCAGGCGATGAAGGTGTGGCTGGGAGTGTGGGGGTAGCAGCTGCGGCTGCTGCCATTGCCCGGGCTGCTTCAACTCCCCTTACTCCCACCGGCACACCATCGAGCCGGCGTTCGATGTTCTCAATTCGACTTGCAAGCGCATCAGCGCCGGCGCCGACGCCTGGGGCGAGCAGACGCGCACAGAGCAACTCAAGTTGCAACCGCGGCGCCATCGCACCGCGCAGTTCACCGAGACCGTGACTCACCATCGCAGCTGCGTGGCTCGCCGCCTGCGGGCCGAGATCAGCTGCTTGTCGAGTCATCACAGCGATCGCATCGTCAGGAGCATCAATCAACCCAAGAGTTGCGGCGCCGGGTACTGTCGCTAACACGACCACATCGCGTAGTCGCTCCAGTAAATCGCCCGCGAATCTTCGCGGCTCGATCCCGCCATCGATCACCGAATCAAGAGTGGCAAACATCGCGGCGCCATCCCCAGTGACAAGTGAATCGACGACGGCATCCAGTAAGCGACGGTCGGTGACACCGAGCTGTGCGACCACTTCTGCTTCGACCAAGCCTGCGTCACTTGCGCCACTTGCCACCTGTCCAAGGATGCTGAGCGCATCACGTGCGCTGCCGGCAGCCGCTCGAGCGATGGCTGTCAGCGAGCCGTCGTCGTAGGAGATGTTCTCCTGATCGCACACCCATGCAAGGTGCTTCACCAAGGTGCGCACGGGGATGAGGCGGAAGGGGTAATGATGTGTGCGCGAGCGAATCGTGCCGATGATCTTGTCGGGCTCAGTGGTGGCGAAAACGAACTTCAAGTGCGCCGGTGGCTCTTCAATCAATTTGAGAAGTGCATTTGCCGCGGCATTCGAGAGTTGGTGTGCCTCATCGATGATGTACACCCGGAATCGCGCGCTGACCGGCGCATACATCGCTCGTTCGCGCAGCTCTCGCGCTTCTTCGACGCCGCCGTGTGTTGCTGCATCGATCTCCACGACATCCACTGAACCTGGACCATTTGGCGCCAAAGCCACACATGATTCACAGGTGCCGCAGGGAGTGGATGTCGGGCCCTGCTCGCAGTTCAGGCAACGCGCCAGGATGCGAGCTGATGAGGTCTTACCGCAGCCACGAGGACCGGTGAGGAGATATGCGTGGTGCGCCTTGCCAGAGTCCACCGCGCGGGCAAGCGGGATCGTCACATGCTCTTGGCCGATTACCGCAGCGAGCGTGCCGGGGCGGTAAGTGCGGTAAAGAGCCAGCGCCACTTCCGGGCTGCGCGGGTGTGGCTGGCTCATACACGAAGTTTAGTGAAGAAATGAGAAGGCCCCTCACGCACCCGACAGAGCCCGGGGACCCTTGCTTCCTTCCGGACCTGGGGGAGTGACCGCGATGTCGCCGCGTGAGGGGTTGCTCCAAGCGTAAGCCAGTGCGCGGCAGCGCAAATGGGGCGGGTAATCTTCGCGACGGAGGTTTCGCCTAGTGGCCTAGGGCGCACGCTTGGAAAGCGTGTTGGGGGCAACTCCTCAGGGGTTCAAATCCCCTAACCTCCGCCAGTTGAACGACAGAATCACCGCAGTTGCTGATGTGACTGCGGTGATTCGTCTTTCAGGTGCTTGTGCGTCGCCTCACATCTCGAGCATGGACTGCCAAGCCGACGCCTCTCCCGCGGTCTGAGCAGCGAGCATGCAGAACGAGTCTGCGATCAATCCAGGATCGAGTGCGCTGCCTGGCTTTATGGAGCCGTTGACCATCACCATCGCAACATGGATGCCCTTTGGTCGCCAGGCCTTATCCAATGCGAGCGCGAGGTTTCGCAATGCCGCCTTCTGCAGACCGAGCGCGGTGCTGGCATTCATCGGCTTATCTGCTGAGCCACCGCCAGTGAAGAGAATCGTGCCGATGCCGGCGTCGAGCATCGCCGGTGCGACAGCCTGCGCCATCACCAAACCTGCGATGCAACCCGACATCAATCCATGCGCCACTTGCTCTGCAGTGACATCAAGTGGGCCGCCGGGAATCCATTCGCTCACATTGAAATGCGCGATGGTCGGCGCACCCATCTGCGCGGTGACATCGTGGATCGCCGCACTCAAGGAGTCAGGCTCCGCTGCATCCGCCGCAGCCCACATTGCCCGCGGCGCATGTGGTGCACGAGCGTGTAAATCGTCTGTAAGCTCCACAAGCCGCTGCTCAGTCCGGCCGATCAGCGCGACATGCGCCCCCTGCTCGGCCATTCGCACCGCTGTCTCAAAGGAGACGCCTGGTCCCGCGCCAACGACAAGATAACGCTCGTTACTCACACACTCACCGTAGACATCTCAGCTGCGATTGCGGAGGCGAATGCATCAATGTCAGCTTCCGTGGTGTCCCAGGACGCCATCCAGCGGACTTCGCCGGTCACTTCGTTCCAGGTGTAGAAGCGGAACTGCCTCTGCAGTCGCTCAGTCACATCGCGCGGCAGGATCGCGAACACAGCATTTGCATCCACACTGCGACAAATGGTCACGCCCGGGACATCGCGGACGGCAGTTTCCAAACGCTTCGCCATCGCATTGGCGTTGAGGGCGTTGTGCTTCCACACATCGCCTTCGAAGAGGGCGACCATCTGGGCGGACACGAAACGCATCTTGCTGGCCAGCTGCATCGCACCCTTGCGCAGATACTCGATTCCTTGCACAGCATCGGGATTCAACACCACGATCGCCTCGGCGCCGACAGCGCCGATCTTGGTGCCGCCCAAACTCACGACATCCACACCGGCATCGGTGGTGAACTCGCGGAAACCTGTGCCGAGTGCGGCAGCGGCATTAGACAAACGTGCGCCGTCCATATGCAGGTTCAGTCCGAGTGAGTGAGCGTGCTCGCTGATCGCGACGACCTCCGCTGCGGTGTAGACAGTGCCGAGTTCGGTGGAGTTCGTAATCGTCACTGCACCCGGCTGCGCCCGATGTTGGTCGCCGAATCCCCACGCCTGCGCATCGATCAAATCCGGTGTCAACTTTCCATCGGGGGTGTCCACCAAATGGAGCTTGAATCCGCCGGTGCGCTCCGGCGCTCCGCCTTCATCAGCCTGAACATGTGCACTGCTTGCGCAGACCACGGCTTCCCATCGATGCAGCATCGACTGCAATGCCACAACATTCGCGCCGGTGCCGTTGAACATCGGAAACACTTCAGCCTTAGGCCCGAATAGATCCTTGATGACCTCGCCCAATCGCGCGGTGTAAACATCCTCGCCATACGCAACCTGGTGGCCGCCATTGGCATCCAGCATGGCCTGCATGACTGCGGGGTGGCCGCCTGCATAGTTGTCCGAGGCAAAACCGCGCCAGTTGAGATCGTGCAGTTGCTTTGAATCCTGCAGTGACGTCACGCCGCGATTCCCTTCGAAGATTCGATCACCGGCGCCAGCTTCTTGCGTAGCGCTTCGTAGAACACATTCAGCGGGAATTCATCGTCGAGTACCGCGTCCACCAGCACCTTCGGCTGCGCCGAGAGGTCGATGGCGCGCGAGGCCCACACCGATGCCGTAACCGATGAAACCGACAGAAAAAGCCTGCAGGAGCACCATGCCGGCCAGCGTGGAGTTTGGTGCCCCCATGGCTTTGAAGGCCGCAAGAAACCGCAAGTTATCGTGAACAAATAGGTAAAATGTCTGGCCTGCAATCGCTATACCCACGATCACACCAAGGATCACCACCGTGCCGAAGGAGATGGGGATGCCCGTATTTCTAA
>RFTO01000331.1 GCA_009923375.1 Actinomycetota bacterium
ACTGGTTACCGATATCGTCGAAACCGTGCAGCAGCGCGCCACCGAAATGCACACCACGATTCGCTGGAAACCTCCCACCGATCTTCCGCGGCTCGTGTTCGATCCAGAAGCGCTCTCGCGGGCCGTGCTCAACGTTGTCACGAATGCGATAGACGCCGTCGAAAACAAGCCTAAAGCAGACGTCCAGATTCTCCTCGAATGCGACCACGCCGCTGGGTGGGTACGGATCATCGTGAGCGATAACGGCGAGGGAATGAGCCCCGAAATACTGAACGATATTTTATTTTGGTTGCGAGCCACGATGTCCCAGCCCTTGCGCAACACAGCCGCGTCGTCGTTGTCGAGCCCCATCTCGACTAAATAGCTTCCACCACGAATGCCCTGCAATATGTTTTTAATGTGGTGGGAAAGGGTGGCAATCGTCTGGCCGACAGCCGCCAGTCGCTCCGACTGCACCATCGCCGAATAGTAGGTGGTGTCTTCTACCGCCAACGCCGCCTGATGGCCGATCGCAATCATCAGCTTGAGATGTTCATCGGTAAATCGTCTCTGCCCCGATTCGATGACCTCTGAGAGCGGCACGTTTGTGTCGACGTAGAGTACGCCCACCGTGTCGTAGCGTCCCTGAAGCGGCACGCAGATCGCTTCGCGTACGCCCGTCCGCAAGACGCTATTGCCGGCACTGAAGCGATCGTCGTCTTGGGCATCGCTTGTGAGCACTCCTTCGCGTCGGTCGAGCACATAGTCGAGGATCGTGCGGCTGATTGCCAAGGAGGTGGCGCCTCCCGGTTGGCGGTCGCGTCGGGCCTTAATCTGAAGTTGCCGCGTCTCCGGATTGAGCAGCATGATGCATCCGCGATCGGCCTCGATCCATTCAAAAACGAGTTGCAGAACGCGGCCGAGTAACTCGTCGATATCGAGGGTGTGGCTCACGGCCAGCGATGTGCGATACATAACCTGCAGGTTGCTACGAGCTCTTGCGAGCCAACGGTTTTGCGTGTCGTCCGGCAGCATCTCGCCCATCTCGGCATCGTCATCGCGTAAGGTACGCACAATACGAGAGCCATCGGCACTACTGGAGGGTGGTACGATGTCAACCATGCTGATCGAGGGTTCATCTGCGCGGTCTTTGGAATAGACGAACACAGTGCGTCCGATCTGGATTTGGTC
>RFTO01000332.1 GCA_009923375.1 Actinomycetota bacterium
CACATCCGGATAGAGCGTGCCCTGAACGAGAAATTCGATGCTCTCCCCCGCAGCGCCGGCTTGCGCGACCAAATCAGCCGATGCTGCTTCGAAGGTGCGGATGAAGAGCCGGCCGATCTCCTTGCGCTTGGTCTCCGGATCAGTGACTCCATCGAGTGCGGCGAGGAACTCGGCGCTGGCATCCACCACCAGGAGCTTGATGCCGGTGGCGACGACGTAATCGCGCTCCACCTGCTCCCGCTCGCCTTCGCGAAGTAATCCGTGATCGACGAACACGCATGTGAGCTGGTCACCGACTGCTTTGTGCACCAGCGCCGCCGCGACTGCCGAATCCACGCCGCCGGAAAGGCCACAGATCACTTGCGCGCCACCGACCTGTCGCTTGATTGCCGCCACCTGCTCGTCGGCGATCGAGGATGCGTTCCACTCCGGCGCGATCTGGGCGATGTCGTGCAAGAAACGCTCGAGCACCCGTTGTCCGTGCTCGCTGTGCCGGACCTCGGGGTGATACTGCACACCGGCAAATTTGCGGCTGACATCCTCGAACGCTGCGACGGGAGTGCCCTCGGTGCTTGCCGTGACGGTGAATCCGGCCGGCGGCACGCTGACGCTGTCGCCATGCGACATCCACACCGATTGCTCCGCCGGCAGATCGGCCAGCAACTGCGATGAATCGTCGGTGCGCACCAATGCCGTGCGGCCGTATTCGCGCACGCCCGTCTGGCTGACCGTGCCGCCAAGGGCTTGTGCCATTAACTGAAATCCGTAACAGATCCCGAAGATGGGGACACCCGCATCGAAAATCGCGGAATCGACGGTTGGCGCGCCCGCTTCGTAGACGCTGGAGGGGCCACCAGAAAGGATGATGGCAGCCGGCTGACGGGCCATGATCTGCTCGGCGGAGGCCGTGTGGGGCATCACCTCGGAGTAAATGGACGCTTCGCGCACGCGACGCGCGATTAACTGGGCATATTGCGCCCCGAAATCAAGGACGATTACCGGGTTGTTCGCCATAGGCAGTAATCCTAGGGACGGAGGTGCGCGCACAACCCCCGCGCACAGGCACATCCGCCCACGCGGCCGTCCACAGGAGCAGGCACGCACGGCGGCGCGCCTGGACACTCTTGTTAGTTTTACGGCTGCCTCTACACATGACACTATCATTCACG
>RFTO01000333.1 GCA_009923375.1 Actinomycetota bacterium
GGGTGCGATGGTCATGCTCGGCACTTCACATTCTGCATACGCCGGCCGCCGCAGCGCCGGGTGATGTTTGCGAATGGCAATGAGGCGGCGAGTGAAATTCAGCAAGTCTTGCTGCCATGACTCGTGATTCCAGTGAACCCAAGAAATGTCGTTGTCCTGTGAATACGCATTGTTGTTGCCGCGTTGGGTGCGGCCGAATTCATCGCCGGCCACAATCATCGGGACACCAGTTGATAGCAAGAGAGTGCCGAGCAGATTGCGAATCTGCTTGCGACGCAACTTCAGGATGCGCTCGTCGTCGGTCTCACCTTCAATGCCACAGTTCCATGAGTGGTTGTCGGTGGTGCCATCGCGATTGTTTTCACCGTTGGCCAGATTGTGCTTGGAGTTATACGACACCAAATCGCGCATCGTGAATCCGTCATGTGCCGTGACGAAATTGACACTGGCTGCGGGAGGGCGGAACTGGCCGCCAAACACATCGGCGCTGCCGGCGATACGACGAGCAATCTCGGAAACACCAACATCATCCCCACGCCAGAAGTCGCGCGAGGCATCGCGAAAACGGTCATTCCACTCCGACCACTGCGCGGGGAAGTTGCCGAATTGGTAGCCGTCTGGCCCGATATCCCATGGCTCGGCTATGAGTTTGACCTTTTGCAGCACCGGGTCTTGGCTGATGGCGCTCATGCACGCGGACCGGAAATCGATGTCTTCGCCGACGCGCGCAAGTTGCGGTGCGAGATCAAACCGGAAGCCGTCCACATGCATCTCTTCCACCCAGTAGCGCAGTGAATCAAGAATCATCGTCATCGCTGCGGGGTTGTTGGGGTCGATGGTGTTGCTGCAGCCTGTGTAGTTCATGTGGTGTGCCCCATCGGCACTTCGTATGTAGTACGCGTCCTCGTCAATGCCACGCCACGACAAGGTCGGTCCTTGTGCACCTGCTTCTGCGGTGTGGTTGTACACCACATCAAGGATGACCTCAATGCCCGATGAATGCAGAGATTTCACCATGTCTTTGAACTCACGCACCTGCGCACCAGCGGAGCCGGAAGCGCTGTAGGTGCCGCGCGGGGCAAACCATGACACGGGGTTGTAGCCCCAATAGTTCGTCAATGCGAGGTCGAGCAAATGTGCT
>RFTO01000334.1 GCA_009923375.1 Actinomycetota bacterium
ACCAGGGAGAATCAGCGCGTCGCCGATCGGGCCGGGCACTGCCGGCGAAGGCGCGATTCCGCGCACTAAGTCCGCCGATCCTTGGACGAAGGCAAGCGGGGTGCCGAGGTCGAGCCAGTAACTCTCGTCGACATGTCCGATCACAGTCGCACCTCTGGCCACCAACTCGGGGAAGACCTCGCGCTCAACCGACACCGGTCGGTCCGCCGGAATCGCATCAAGCAGGCTGCGACGGAACACGTAACAGCCGGCATTGATCTGGTCTGTGACGATCTCCTGCGGTGTCTGCGGCTTCTCTAGGAAGGCGATCACCCGACCGTCCTCATCCGTGGGCACCAAGCCAAAAGCTCGAGGGTCCTGCACGCGGGTGAGATACAGTGCCACATCTGCATCGGTGTCGCGCCAGCGTTGGACAAGGGCGCCGATGTCCAATCCACACAGCACATCCCCGTTGAACACCAGCACCGGATCATCAGGTCCGCTGCGCAAGTGTGGAGCGACGTTGCGCATTGCGCCGCCGGTTCCCAGCGGCACTTGCTCCCAGACGTATTCCAGCTCCACACCGAGGCGCTCGCCGTTACCCAAAGCCTCGGTGAACACATCCGCGCGATACGACGTCCCCAAGACGACTCGGGTGACTCCCGCCTCGCGGGCACGGGCAATCTGGTGCTCTGTGCACGACACCCCAGCCACTGGCAACATCGGCTTTGGGGCGCTCAGGGTCAGTGGCCGTAACCGCGTTCCCTGTCCACCGACAAGTAAGACTGCTTCAAGCATGGGCACATCTTGGCAGGCGAGGGTGATCGCGAGGCAGCACTGACGCAGGTGTCATGTGCGAGGCTTGATTGAACGCACCCACCGCGAACGCAAGTCGAACGTCTTACGCATATCTGTGCCGTACCTGGTGCTTGTGCGCCCGCTGGATGAGCGGGCGGTCAAAGTGACGACGGCTCCGCCCTCGGTGCGTGCACCAATCGCCACCTTCACCACATTCGTCAGTCCAAAAAAGTCCGCCATGTCCTGCTGCGAGATGGTCTCCTTCCAGGCCCGGATGTAAGTCGGCACGCACTCGGCCAGACTCCACGGGTCAGCGATACTGCGCGTGTAGGACAAACGTCCGCCCCATACATCCTCGGAGTTT
>RFTO01000335.1 GCA_009923375.1 Actinomycetota bacterium
CTCCGCTTGCTGCAGCAACAGGATCGCCGTGGCGGCATTGCTGGCATTGCCGATGGCCAGACACACAACCTTGGGCGGACATCCCCGGGTCACGCTGAGATCGAGGAAGTCCTCATCTTTGGTCACCAGGACCAGGCCCTCTTGGCGGGCCGATCATGCGCACATGGGTGGAGCTCGGAAACCGCTCCAGCAGCAGCTGTGGTGAACTCACGCTGGCCTGCCTACACCGCCGCTGCGCTCCGCCGCAAAAGCGAGACAGGCCAGCACATCCTCATGAGTGAGCTGGGGGAAGTCCAGCAGCAATTCAGCTTCCGTCCTGCCGGCTGCCAGGACGCCGAGCACATCGCCGACCGTCAACCGCGTACCCCCGAACTGCGGGGTCAATGCTGATTCGCTGAAGCAGGTCCATGGTCACAGAGTAAGAGGATTTCCGGTGTCTTTCCGCGGACGCATGAGCCAAAGGCGCACCCGGAGGCTGCGGGCGGATGGCGGAAGCTGTGAAGGTTGCCCGCATGGCTGACTGGTGTGTCAGCGCAGCCGATGCCATAGTGATCAAGTTGGAGATGATCCGCGGCAATAGCTGATCGAGAGCTTCTAAACATCCTTGTTCAGGCATGCCGGCAGTCTTTGGATCAGTGAATCATCCGTGCTGTTCCAAGCTGCATATGGTGCAGATCAAGACGAGCGCCCGCTCAACATCGGCGATCACGCCAGGATCGCTGATGCTCAGCACCAATCCGTGTGAGCCCTCTCGACACCCGGCTTCTGTGCCAACAACGCGGTAGATGTTCAGTCCCGTCGTAACGGGGTGAGAGTTGCTCCCAACACAGTACCAATCAAGCCTATGGCCAGCTTCTGAAGATCGGGTTGCTGGCGACGATCGGTCACCACCAGGAAACTGCCGATCAACACCAGAACTGCTACGGATGCCGCGAATGAGAAGCGGAGGATCTCAAGGCGATGACCATGATTCTGTGCCGAATACTCAAGCCAATCCTGGGCGAGATCGATCTGAGGTGGTGCTGGCTTGGAAGCAGGCATTAGAAGTTCACGAGCTCACGCTCAGCTCCATCTCGCGATCGCAGAATTACATGGCCCTGCTGCACTTCCTCCTGCTTCACAGTTTTATAAAGTGCAATGG
>RFTO01000336.1 GCA_009923375.1 Actinomycetota bacterium
TCAGGCGCGACGGCCTTCTCGGCTATTTGTGCATTGGCCCACCGCGGGAGTCGGCACATCACTGTCATTGCTCGCAATGAAACGGCTATTGCCTCGATGCGTCATCGTTTCCCAAACATCGAAGTCACGTGGCAATCTTTTGAGCTGGCTTCGCCCCACGGGCTCGTCATCAACACACTTCCCGCTCAGGTGATGCCTCGAATCGAACCACAGCAAGGCCAGTTCTTGATTGATGTGAACTACGACCCGGCGCCGCCGCCAGTGCTGGCAAACTGGTTGCGCCTCGGTGGGAACGGCTGTGATGGACTCGAGTTGCTGCTGCACCAGGGTGTGGCGCAGGCACTGCTTTTCACGGGGAAGATTGTTGATGCGGAACAGCTTGCAATGCTGACCGCTCTTGCCCGTTCCGCCATCTCACGAGCGGCGTGATTATCGGTCCACACATCATCCACTGCCTGCCGAAATTCCCTGCGGCTGCGTGAGGCCTTTCCAATTCTTGAAACAGAGCGCATCATGGTTTCATGTTCATTGCGATGGTCAGCTGCTTCCTCATCTTTGCAGCACCCTTGACCATCGTGGATATTCGTGAACATCGTCTACCCAATGGACTTGTCCTTGCGCTGGGAATGAGCCTCGCGTTATGCGCTGTGACCGATGCCTTGGTGACACAAGAATTGCATCTGCACCAAGAATCCATGGTTTTGGTCCTCGCACTTGTCGTCGTTGCCGCCGCAACATCATTGTTTGCGCGAGCGAGCATTGGCATGGGCGATGTGAAGCTACTGCTTGCGCTGATTCCGATCTTCGCCCTCGTTGCGATGCCACTTGTCGTGACAGCCCTGTGGTTCGGCTCCATTGCGGCGCTCATCACTCTTGCCATGAGGCGGATGTTTTGGCGCACACCACTGCATTCGCCGATTGCATTTGGGCCATTCTTGTTGCTTTCTGCGGGATTGCCTCTCGCCCTGCGCATCGTCAACTGAGGTGGAGCATGGGACACTTGGCCCATGGTGAAGTGGCTGACTGCGGGTGAGTCGCATGGACCGGCACTCGTAGGTGTGTGCGAAGGCTTGCCCGCCGGCATCGAAGTCACCGCCGCTGATGTCGCGGCACAACTTGCCCGTCGTCGTCATGGCGTG
>RFTO01000337.1 GCA_009923375.1 Actinomycetota bacterium
GCCCGCACTTCGGACGAAACGGATCAAGCTTTGTACCCAGTCTACGGTGCTCCGGCTGGTCTTCAAGGAAGAGCGGGTCGTTGGCGCCAGCTATTTACAAGACGGCCGGGTCAAGCCCATGCAGGTCATGGCACGCCGCGAATTACTGCTGTGCGCTGGTTCAGTGAACTCACCGAAAATCTTGCAACTCTCCGGAATCGGTCCTGCAGCGCTGTTGCAGCAGTTGGGGATCCCGGTCCGACGGGCATTGCCTGCCGGCGAAGGACTACGCGACCATTTCTCTGTGCGGGTGGTGGCCAGTGTGCTCAACTGCCGAACTCTCAACGAAATAGCCCGTGGACCCCGCCTCCTCTCGCAAGTCGCGCGCTGGTTGCTGGGCTATCCCAGCGTGCTGGCACTCAGTCCCGCCCTGGTGCACTGGTTCTGGAAGTCCGACCCGGCGCTGGATGCCCCGGATCTCCAGGGCATCTTTACACCCGGTAGTTACAAAGAAGGATTGATGGGACTGCTCGACGACTTCCCCGGCATGAGCGCGGGAGTCAACCAGCATAGGCCCAGAAGTGTCGGTTATGTTCATGCCCGGTCTGTGGACCCTTTTGTTGATCCAGTGATTCAACCTAACTACCTGTCACACCCCCATGATCAGCAGGTGCTGGTTGCCGGCATCAAGATCGCACGTAAGCTGCTAAGGACGCCCGCGCTAGCCAAATTTTTCGACGAAGAGCGAATGCCGGGCCCTGCTGCGCAGTCAGATGATGATGTACTTGCCTTCGCCCGTGCACGTGGGACTACGTCATACCACCTAGTCGGGACCTGCCGCATGGGCCCAGCGGATGATCGTTCCAGTGTTGTCGATCACACCTTGCGGGTCCACGGCTGCGAAGGCTTGCGAGTGGTCGATGCATCGGTGATGCCCGACATTCCTTCCGCAAATACCTGTGCGGCGACGCTGATGCTTGCGGAAAAAGCCGCTGACCTAATTGGACAGAGAAAGCCCTTGCCGCGAGTGGAAGGAGTGAACTGACGTGGCTGCGAACAAGTCTTCCCTTTCACGCGCTGTTCCCCGACCAGCGCGTTTGAGCTACCGGCTTAAAGCAGTAATCGAGTCATCTGTTGGCGTAGTGGCTGCGATCCTTCTG
>RFTO01000338.1 GCA_009923375.1 Actinomycetota bacterium
AAGCATGCCCTCGCATTGACGAATCGCGGAGGCGGAACTGCATTTCAGGTGCGCGCACTAGAAACCGCAATCACTGCAGGAGTCCGCACCGCTTTCGGTGTTGAACTAGAGCGTGAGCCGGTGCTGCTCGGCTTCTAGTGGGCGCTGTGTTTGGCGTGTGTGACCTGAACGTCGTGTCTGGCCCGAACGTCGTGTGTGGCGTGGGCGGCCTGAACGTCGTGTGCGTCGTGGTCGTTCCTCACTCCTGGCTCGTAACTCTTTCAGGGAGTGCGCGTAACCGACCTAGCGCTTGGTCAGCAGGTCTTTCATCCGAGTCAAGCCGGTGCGGATGTCATCGTCACCGAGGGCGTAGGACAAGCGCATGTAACCAGGTGTGCCGAAGGCCTCACCGGGCACCACTGCCACCTCCGCGCGCTCCAGGATAAACGCCGCTAACTGCGCACTTGAGTTGCTCACAACTCCATCGATCTCGATGCCGAGCAGGTCGGTCACCTTCGGGTAGGCGTAGAAGGCGCCTTCAGGGGTCGGGCACACAACTCCGGGAATGTCGTTGAGCATCCCCACCATCAACTGCCGGCGCACATCGAAAGCGCCACGCATCCGCAACACATCGTCCAAGCCGCCGGTCAGTGCCGCCAACGCCGCAACCTGCGACACATTGGACACATTGCTCGTGGAGTGCGACTGCAGGTTCGTCGCGGCTTTGGTGACATCGGCCGGTGCGATCATCCAACCAACGCGCCAACCTGTCATTGCGTAGGTCTTCGCGACTCCGTTAACCAGGATGCATGTGTCGGCAAGGTCGGGCACCAACGACAGGATCGATGCGAACTCCGTGTCGCCGTAAACGAGGTGCTGGTAAATCTCGTCGCTGATCACCCAGATACCGCGTTGCTTCGCCCATTGGCCAATCGCTTCGATTTCCGCGGGCGAGTAAACCGCGCCAGTTGGGTTTGACGGGGAGACGAACACCAGAGCCTTAGTGCGATCGGTGACGTATTCATCCAGCTGCGCCGGGTTGGTTCGGTAGCCGACGGTCTCGTCGGTGGGCACCACGACAGACACGCCACCGGCGAGGGCGATGGACTCCGGGTAGGTGGTCCAGTAAGGGCTGGGCAGCAAC
>RFTO01000339.1 GCA_009923375.1 Actinomycetota bacterium
GGCACCACTTCTCAATGACGATGTTGCGTTGGTGTCTTTGCAGGTGGTGCAATATCGATCGGGTGCCCGCAATGACATCAAGGCCCTCACCGAAGCCGTGCGGGAAGTTGGCGCGCTGCTGGTCTGGGATGCCAGCCACGCGGTCGGCGCAGTCCCACTGGACTTTGATGACAATCAGGTGGATTTGGCGGTTGGTTGCACCTACAAGTATCTGAATTCTGGGCCTGGCGCACCCGCATGGCTCTATGTCAGCGATCGTGTCCAGGCCGAACTTCAGGTGCCCATTCAAGGTTGGTTTGCACAGGCGAAGCAGTTTGCGATGGGCGCTGACTTTGATCGGGCTGATGGCATCCGCGGATTCCAAGTTGCGAGTCCCTCGCTGATTGGGTTGCGCGCCATCAACTCGTCACTATCAGTCATTGGCGAAGCAACGATTGAGGCAATCGCCGCAAAGGCCGCTGTCACGACTCAGTTCATGATTGAGATTTCAGACCAATGGCTCGCACCGCTTGACTTCACACTGCTCACTCCGCGCGAGGAGTCATGGCGAGGTGGCCACATCCGCCTCGGGCATATGGACGCAGATGTCATCTGTCATGCATTGCGAGAGCAACACAATGTTGTGACTGACTACCGAGTGCCGGACTCCATACGCGTGGCAGCATCGCCACTGACGACTTCCTTTGCAGAAATCGTGGAGGGACTGCGCCGACTACGAGATTGCGTGGAGTCACGCTGCTATATGCAGGCGGCTCCAAGGCAGGGACGCGTCACTTAGCAACCGACGCTAGCGAACGTGTGCACCCACAACTTTCACCCGTAGTAACGCTGGCCGGTTGCAGCATTGAAGGCAAAAGCATTCTCTGCGCGGGGCGCTAACCGAATGATGCTGCCGCGGGCGGGGGTTGCCTGCGCATCCACGCGCACAGTGACTTGCTGAGCCTTGCCATTGGCATCGGTGACGTCACCGTAGACGAATGAGTCTGCGCCGAGCATCTCCACTAGGTTCACATTCAAGTCAAAACCTGCATCGGATGCGTGGAGATCTTCGGGACGGAAGCCCAGAGTCACCGACTTCACATTGTCAGCTGCTGCAGCGGCGATGATTTCC
>RFTO01000340.1 GCA_009923375.1 Actinomycetota bacterium
CGTCACTTCTGATTCTAAAAAGCCGCCGACGGCCGCATCGCCCCGACAAACGTGACCCGGTCCGCTAATGCCGGTGACTGAATGTTGAGGAGATGTCGCCTTGAATGCGCATCCACTTTTCGCCGTGCCGATGCAATCCAGCCGATGGCATTCCCTCCCTTATCAGATGTCGAGCCAACACAAACGGCGTGCGAGACTGCCACTCGCTTGAGGGTGCCAGCAATCTCGTCGGTCCGGCCTTTTCGCTCAGCCCCGCAAAGTCTGCGGCACCACCGACAACCAGCGGCACGAACTGCACCTCATCCCACGTCCATTCCCATGGCCCCCTGCGAGCAGGTCCCGTACACGTCCGCTGGCTAAAACGTCGATATCATTGGTTCCGAGACCATTCTGGTAGGAACAATCCCAGTCCGAAGTGTGCCGAGTGACCAAGGCTTATCGGACCTTGGACCGGCTGGTGGAACACGATCCGCCACGCACCACTTGGTCGCACACCTCCGTCATCGTTTTGTTTACGACGGAAGCGTTTGAATTGAATAGGGCGAACAGCCGCCCCCGTTGAGTTGGAGCCATGCCAGCGTTTTGGGTCGATTCGAGGGACTTGGGCGTCATCGAACAGCGGTTCAATCGCGATAATGTCGGGGAGCGAGGAGTGACCGGCAGTGACTCGGCGTTGGCTGAGCCGGTTGAGTTCGTCACGCAACACGGCTTCGACGAAGGCTGGTTGGTTATCGAAGCCGAGCAAAGTATCGGGATCACGTTTGCGACCACTCCTTTTTTGATGTCGCGTCACCACGAACGGAGTTGCAGAGAGCCACGTACGGGATTCTTGGAAGAGCAGTGATCGGAAGTCGTCGCTTTTGCCGAGACCAACCAGTAACAGATTCAGTGGCTCACCGTCTCCCCAGCGCAGACGACGGAACTGGTCGAGGGCCCGAACTTCCAGAGGATCGTCAACGCCACAACCCATCTCGGCGACGATGGTGAGATGATCTAATCGGCCATCGCCGTCTTCATCGGTGGGCAGGTAGTAGGCATGGCGATGATTGGTGAGAGGTGTGCCGTCGGCATCCTTGCCGCTGAAAACATCCGAGCGGAAACGTGGCGCGTC
>RFTO01000035.1 GCA_009923375.1 Actinomycetota bacterium
TCATCCAGGAAGACCCGGGTAACAACGCAGTTGTCTCACGAATCTTCGCCTACCGCATCAGCGATGGTGCATTTGCGGAAATCGCCCACTTCGATGAGAACCGCTTCACCCCGGGCAAGTCGATGTTCATCACGCAGGACGAGGAGTCCAGTGGCATCATCGAGGCTCCCGCGCTTGGGGCGAACACCTACCTGTTCGATGCCCAGGTTCACTCAGCTAAGGAACTGCTTGCGGGCACCGGCGCTGGAACGGCTGCGGAGTACGTCGAAGGTGGGCAGCTCCTGCGCCTCACCGTGAAGAACTGGACTAACGTCTACGGAAGCTGACGCTTCCATCATCATGAAGGCCCGTCCCCGTTAATCGGGGGCGGGCCTTCATGTTTGCGTCAAATCACCGCAGCGAATTAGCGAATCGCGTTCACGGCGTCGGCATGGAGCTTGTCGCCAAAACCCCGGCAAAGATCTGCCAGGCTAGCAACGACTTCGCGACAAACGAGAGTGTGATGTAGGAGCGCTCGCCAACGAGGTAGTCCTTCCAGCGGCCGATTTGCTTGTATTGCAGCCACTGCACGATCGCGAAGCAGTTGAACAGCAGGAATAGGGTGATGACGATTCCATAGACGAATGTCGGCGGTTCGTCTGTGCTCCCTGGCGAGATGAGCAACCAGAACATCCCCACCCACGGAATCACTCCAGCGAAGCAGCCAAACCAGAAGGGCAGCAACCCGCCCTTGCCCGGCTCCTCGTACTTCTCCTGCAGCCAGCCAAAGAGAATCATCGAGACATTGCAGCCGATGATGGCGAGCAGTGCTACCAAGTTCCACACAGCGTTGATCAAGCTGATGAGCACAATCATCACGGTCGATGAGATCGCGTATTCCACCCAGCGGGTGATGTTTTGCTTGCGGGCGAGGTCGGCGGCGTAACGCTTGTTGCCCGGACCGACGATCCAGAAGTGCGCCGCTGCACTCAGGAGCGAGAAGATGGCCACACCAATGGCCATGGGGAAGTCGAGGACGTGAACCGTCTGGAATGTCGTGCTGGGAATCGGTGGGCCGGTCAGATAAGAAACTGACACCGGCAATGTGAAGTCATTGGCCAACACCAAGATGGCGATACCTTGCGCGAGGTGGAAGATTCCCGCCCACAGGTTGTAGCGCCGCAAGCCTGCTAAGCGCTCTGGTGCGATGTCGAGTGGGGTTGCTGATGCCATATGAGTTCCTCCGTGTGCGGCTTCACTTGTGACTTACGCCGATGCGGACAGGCTACCGACCAATGCCGCGGGAGGGAGGCAGTTCGCGTGTGCATACATGCGCGAGTTGCGGTGACCGCGCTGCGCCTGGGCGCTTAAATCTCGCCTGCCGACAGTCCGTCAAGAACCTCGCGCGCCCTGATCCTCAATTCAGGCAGATCGCTTAACTTCCCGAGGCCATGGAGCTGTTGACTCATCCGATGGTTGCCAGCGAAACTCTCGCGGTGCCTATCCAGAAAGTCCCAGTAAAGAGTGGTGAACGGGCAAGCGGTCTCGCCGACGCGTAACTTCGGGTTGTAGATGCAGCCCTTGCAGTAGTGGGACATGCGATTGATGTAGGCGCCACCTGCCGCGTACGGCTTGGTCATCATCCGGCCGCCGTCTGCATGCACTCCCATGCCGATGACATTGGGCACCATCACCCACTCTGCGGCGTCGATGAAACTCTCGCGCATCCAGTCAAGGAATTCTTGTGGGGAGGTGCCCGTCACCAATGCAAGATTGCTCAACACCATCAGACGCGGGATGTGGTGCGCCCATGCTCGCTGTTCGACATCGGCCACCACTGATGACACACAATGCATCTGCGTGGCGCGTGAATCCTTAAACAGCGGCAAGAGGGGGCGGTTCGCGTTGAGTTGGTTCTCCTCGCGGTAACTCTCCCCGAGATGCCAGTACATCCCGTTGACATACTCGCGCCAGCCGATGATTTGGCGGACGAATGCCTCAACGGATTGGATCGGCGCCGCGCCAGCACTGTAAGCACGCAGCACCGACTCCAGCACTTCGGACGGATGTAAGAGCCCGTTGTTGATGTACGGGCTGAGCAGCGAGTGGTGCATGGCCCAGTTGTCCGCGCTCATCGCATCTTCATACGGGCCGAAGCCGTGCAAGTGTTTGTCGACGAAGTAATTCAGTTGCATCAGCGCACCACTTCGGGTGGTCGCCCATGTGGTGGTAGGTGAATGGCTGAGCTCGCGAGCGACCTGCATGTCGATCTCATCGCGCGCGTGCTGCAAATACGGCGCCCAGTCGTAATTCTTGGGCGGGGGAAGCCGGTTGTCCTGGTCATAATTCCAGCGGCCGCCCGTGGGTTCCGTGCCTTCCATCAGAATGTCCAGGCGTTTGCGCTGGGCGCGATAAAAGTTCTCCATGAGCAGCGACTTTTGGCTGGATGCCCACTGCGCGAAGAGCGTGCGTGACGTGAGGAAGAGATCGTTTTCCACCAACTCCACACCGAAGCCGACGAGATCCTGCATCTGTCGGAATGAGGACGGTTCGGCCGCGACCAGCGGAACGTTTGGATATTTCGTACGAACCTCGCGTAAGCCATCGAGGGTTGTTGGAGCCTGCACATATTCGACCGCAATCCCCTGCTGCCGAAGCTCTTGCGCGAAATGTCGCGCGGAGGACACCATGAAGAAGAGCCGCTCAGGGTGCCAGTCGCGGCCTGTGAGCATCCGCTGGCTTTCAACGAGCGCGACGACATCGGTGGCGGGGTTGAGTGACTTCAACGCGCCGAAGTTGATGTTCAAGTGATCGAAGGGGACGTAAATAATCCGACTCATCGCGCCGACTTCGAGTTCTTCTTGCAGCGCTCAGAGCAGTACTTCACGTCATCCCAGTCGCGCGCCCATTTCTTACGCCACTCGAAGTCGCGGCCGCAGCTGACGCAGGTCTTCGGTGCGAACCCGTTCTTGGTTCGGGCAACTCGCGACCCTGCCGAGGCTTCGCCCGGTCGGTCACTAGCCATCGAGCGTCCGCCTCATTCGAGCAATGGTGAGCGCCTGATCGAAGTCCTCGCCTGAGTATTCAACGGCGCTGCGACCTGTGCGCACATCCACCAATGCCATGAGCCCAAATCCTGGCCCGCTGCCGCCATGCCCAACGCGCAATGGCTGTTCACTTTCGCTGCCACCGTCGGTCATAAACCCAAAGTTATAGCCAGGCGCATCGAAACCAGTGCCCGCGTGTGAAACCGGAACCCAACCGGTAGATAACCCGATGGTGCTCGCGCGGTGCTCGGTCAGCTTGGCCATCGCCGGCGCGATGGCTTCTGGTGCCGCGACTAAGGTGCCTGAGTACACCCAGCGAGGGTCGTAGCCCGGCACAACTGCTGTTGGTAATTCCCACTCGATGAATCCGGTGATCCCCAGGGGGTCCAGGACTAGCTGGCTCAACGCTGTGAAGAAGCTGCTGCTGGTCTGCTGCTCCACCAGCATTCGAAGAAGGAGAAAGCCGATATTGGAGTAGTGGAATCCAACGTGGTTGTGAGGGGCATCGCCGCACAGTGCAAGCAGTGTGTCTCGCTCCCACGCCGGTTGGCCGGCAACGACAGCGGAGCGATATTCGGGAAGTTGCGTGTAATCGCCGAGCCCGGAGGTGTGGTTCAGCAACGACTCGATGGACCGAGAGGCATAGACGGCTGGCAACGCCGGCAGCATCGCGCCAATCTGCTGCTGCAGTGGAATGTCGAGCTCAAGCACCGCTTGCGCCAGAAACGGCTTAGAGATCGAGTAGACGGGGATCATGCACGGCTCGCTTCTCAGGTGGGATATGCGCAGCGGACCTTAGGTTCACAGCGAGTCGCACTCACTCGACTTCAGCAGAATTTCCGAAGTGCGCCCGAAGGGATTCGAACCCCTAACCTTCTGATCCGTAGTCAGATGCTCTATCCGTTGAGCTACGGGCGCCGTGCAATGAAGCGAAGCCAGACTCTACCGCCCCGCTGCAATGGCGAACGAATCGCCCTAAGTCAGCGGTTTTGTGGAAATCCGAGGTTGATTCCGCCGTGGCTCGGGTCGAGCCACCGACTCGTGACCACTTTGCCGCGCGTGTAGAACTGCACCCCGTCGGTGCCGTGTGCATGCAGATCGCCAAACAACGAGGCCTTCCAACCGCCGAATGAGAAGTACGCCATCGGCACTGGAATCGGAACGTTGATGCCGACCATGCCAACCTCTACTTCATGCTGGAAGCGCCGTGCAGCGCCTCCGTCGTTGGTGAAGATCGCGGTGCCGTTGCCATACGGGTGGTCATTCACCAGCTGCAGTGCCTCTTGGTAACTGTTCACGCGCAACACCGACAGCACAGGTCCGAAAATTTCATCAGTGTAAACGCTCATCGCCGGGGTGGCATGATCGATCAGAGTTGGTCCGAGCCAGAAGCCATTCTCGTCGCCATCCACTGTGACTCCACGGCCATCAGCAACCACTGTCGCGCCGGCATCAATCGCTGCTTGCACATAACCGGCCACCCGGTCGCGGTGTTCCTGGGTGATGAGCGGACCCATATCAACCTCGTGGGTGCCGTCGCCGGTGCGCAGCTTCGCCAATCGCTCGGCGATCTTTGCCACCAGCGCATCTGCAATCGGCTCAACTGCCACAAGCGCGGAGATCGCCATGCATCGCTCACCGGCAGAACCGAAGCCGGCGTTGATGGCTGCATCTGCCGCGAGGTCTAGGTCGGCGTCAGGCAGCACAACCATATGGTTCTTCGCCCCGCCGAGTGCCTGCACGCGCTTTCCGTTCTTGGTGCCCGTTTCATACACATAGCGCGCGATCGGTGTGGAGCCGACGAAGGAGACAGCCTTCACCCGAGCATCGTGAAGCAGCGCGTCAACTGCCACCTTGTCGCCTTGCAGCACATTGAACACACCATCGGGTAATCCCGCTTCGGTGAGCCACTGTGCAATCAGCAGTGCCGCGCCTGGATCTTTCTCGCTTGGCTTGGCGACCACACTGTTTCCACACGCGATGGCGATGGGGAAGAACCACATCGGCACCATCGCCGGGAAGTTAAACGGGGAGATGATTCCGACCACTCCCACCGGTTGGCGGATGGAATAGACATCCACATTGGTGGAGACGTTCTCGCTGAACGAGCCCTTCATCAGATGCGGAATACCGCAAGCAAAATCAACGACTTCCTGGCCGCGCGTCACTTCGCCGAGCGCATCGGGGAGGGTCTTGCCGTGTTGCTGCGTGATCACTGCGGCAAGTTCGCCCTTGCGGGCGTTGAGAATCTCGCGGAAGGCGAACATCACGGTGGAGCGAGTTGCTAGCGACGCATGGCGCCAGGAATTAAATGCCTCCGACGCTGCCGTGATGGCGGCATCAGCAGTCGCTTGGTCGGCAAACGGAACTTCTGCAATGGCGGCGCCCGTGGCTGGATTGAACACGGTGCCACGTCGCTCACCGCCGGCGACTAACTGCCCGTTGATGTAATGGTGGATCTGCTCCATCGCCCGCTCCCGACTCCTGCTCTCTCCCACCGACTGCGCTCAAAAGTCACATCGACGAATGTGCGGTGTTTACCCACAGTACGCGTCTGCTTGGGTGACTGGGGACCACCCCCATGCCACGGTCTAGCCGGCATTGGCCCGAAAGCTGCAGCCACCAGACTTACATTCTGGGTACGCTAAGACCTACAATCTGGGTACGCTAAGACCTACAATCTGGATGCGCTCATGGAAGGAGTCACATGGCCTACAGGACCCGAGTCGCTGACGCCGAAGTGGCCCAGCGACTGATCGCCACTGGAGCGGTGCTCATCGAGGGACCCAAGAGTTGCGGCAAGACGGAAACAGCCCGGCGAGTTGCGGCATCAGAAGTCCTCTTCGACATTGATCCAGCCGCCCGCTCAGCAGTTGAGATTTCTCCAGAGTCAGTTCTCAACGGGCCCGCTCCCTTGCTGCTCGACGAGTGGCAACTTGCCCCATCAGTGTGGGACCGAGTCCGTCGCGAGGTCGACTCCAGGCAAAAACCAGGGCAGTTCATCCTGACTGGGTCCTCGGTGCCAGATCACGACGTGCGTCGCCATTCTGGTGCCGGGCGAATTGGAATCGTCAGGATGCGAACCATGAGCCTCGTTGAGAGTGGAGAAAGTATCGGAACTGTCTCGTTACGCGCCCTGCTCGCTGGCGATGAGCAAGCCTCGGCTGAGAGCGGGATGAAGGTGCAGACGCTCGCGGTCGCGCTCTGCCGAGGAGGCTGGCCAAGTCTGATTGATACAGAGTCAGCAATGGCATCTGCTGCACTAGGCGATTACATCCTGCACACCTGCCACGTCGACGTGCTGTCTGTTGCTGGCCCACGACGAGACCCAACCAAAGTTGGGCGGGTTTTCCAATCTCTCGCGCGGTTGACAGCCACAGATGCTCCGTTGCAAACCATCGCCGCAGATGTTCACCAATCGGGTGGATCAATCGACCGCCACTCTGTCGCCGATTACGTCGATGCACTCGAACGGCTGATGCTCGTGGAAAACCAGCCGGCGTGGTCACCTCGACTGCGCTCACGCGCAGTCGTGCGAGTATCGCCGAAGAGGCACTTCGTCGACCCATCGCTTGCTGCCGCTGCCATGGGTGCCTCACCCGAAAAGCTCCTGCGCGATCCGGAGACTTTGGGCTTGCTTTTCGAAAGTTTGGTGGTCCGAGATTTGCGAGTGCTTTCTGCTCCCCTGCGGGGCACGGTGCACCACTATCGCGACAATGTCGGATTCGAGATTGACGCCATCGTGCAATGCCCGGACGGCCGGTGGGGCGCATTCGAAGTGAAGCTTGGGCACCTGAGAGTGGACGCAGCGGCGGCACAGCTGCTCAAGTTCCGTCAGCGAGTGGATACGTCAATCGTCGGCGAACCCGCGGTTCTCGGGGTCATCACCGTCGGCGGGCCTGCGTATCGCCGCCCAGATGGAGTGCACGTAATCCCCATCGACTGCTTGGGCGCATGACACACTCGAAGGATTCGCGACATCAATGGCGGAGAAGGAGGGATTTGAACCCTCGAGAGGATTTTGGTCCTCAACCCGCTTAGCAGGCGGGCGCCATAGACCGGGCTAGGCGACTTCTCCACGCTCACCCCGGCCGCATCTCACGCCCCACAAGGAGGCGCAGTCGCAGTTGGCGTCAGCAGTCCCGAAGCCTACCCGACATGGCTGAGGGGCCTGAACCTGAGTTCAAGCCCCTCACAACCGTGCCGTTAACCGAGTCGCTGAGCGGCCTCGGATTCACACCGGATTACTCAGCAGCGACTGGCGCATCTCCTGGGCCACGGCCGCGCAACGGGATGCTCGGCAAGAAGCAGAGCAGCACCAGAGCAATCACCGTCAAGACCGAGGTCGTGAGGAACAAGTTGTGCATCGCGAAGGTGAAGGCGTTGAACAGCGGACGAGTGAGGTCAGCTACCACCCCGTTGAGGAATGAGGTGTCATTCAGGCCGACGCCGCCGGCCCCACCGGATTGGAACTTATCCAGCACCTGGCCGAATGCCTGGTTCTTGGGTTGCCCCATGACCGTCGGGTCCTTCAACGCAGCGAGTGCAGCAGAGCCAGCAGTGTTGTTCGGGGAGAACTCCACCGGGATCCGCTGCGACCACTCGTTGAACAGCACCGAGATGAACACTGCCGTGCCGGCGGTGCCACCCATCTGACGGAAGAAGGTCGCACTCGCTGTCGCCACACCGATGTCGCGTGGTGACACCGAGTTCTGCACTGCGAGCACCGTCGGCTGCAGCAAGTTACCCAAGCCGAATCCGAAGAGTGCCGACATCGTGCAGGTGTAAACCAGCGACGTGTCCGGCTGCACGAATGACAGCGCGGCCAAGGAGACCACGAGGGTGCTCGCGCCGATGATCGGGAACACCTTGTACTTGCCGGTGCGCGAGATGATCTGGCCCGACGCGATGGAGCCGACCATGATTCCCAACGTCAGCGGGATCAGCAGCAAACCTGCCTTGGTCGGGCTGGCTCCCTTGACGATCTGCAGATAAAGCGGCAGGCCAGCCAAACCACCGAACATCGCCGCGCCCATGATGAAGCCGACGATGTTGGTGAGTGCGAAAGTCCTGTTGCGGAAGAAGCGCATGGGCAGCAACGCCTCATCCTTCATCCGCGTCTCGACTGTGATCCACGCGATGAGTCCGATGATGCCGAGGCCGTAACACAAGTACGCGCGGCTGGATGCCCAGCCCCACTCGCGTCCCTGCTCGGCGATGACGAGCAACGGCACCAAACCGACGACGAGTGCGAGTGCACCCCACCAATCGATCCGATGGTTGAGGCGCTTATGAGGAACATGCAATGTCGCCTGGACGACGAACAGGGCGACGATGCCGATCGGGGCATTCACGAGGAACACCCAGCGCCAGCCCGTCAAGCCGAAGATCTGCGAGGCGCCGGCGAAGAAGCCGCCGACCAGCGGCCCGAGGACCGAGGCGACGCCGAAGACAGCAAGGAATGCGCCTTGGTACTTCGCGCGCTCGCGCGGCGGAACGATGTCGCCGATGATGGCCAGCGCGAGGGTGAAGAGACCACCAGCGCCGAGGCCCTGGAGTGCCCGATAGCCCGCCAGTTGGTACATCGAGTCGGCAAATGTGCACAGCAGCGAGCCGAGGATGAAAGTGCTGATGGCGAAAAGGAAGAGCTTCTTGCGACCGTAGATGTCGCTGAGCTTCCCGTAAAGCGGGGTGGTGATGGTGGCGGTGATGAGGTAGGCGGTCGTCACCCACGCCTGCAGGGAAAGCCCGTGTAGGTCGTCTCCGATGGTGCGGATGGCGGTTGCCACGATTGTCTGATCCAAAGCTGACAGGAACATCCCCATCATCAGGCCCGTGAGGACCGAAACAATCTGGCGGTGGGAGAGGTATTGCGGAGCGTGATCGTCATGTCCAGCGGCAGGCTGGTTCGTCATGAGTCCTCCATTGAGTTGGCAAAATTAACTTCTGTAGCCTATGGCCTGCCGGGCGAGGTGGCAGAGCGGCCTAATGCGGGCGCCTTGAAAGCGTCTGAGGGAAACCTCCGGGGGTTCAAATCCCTCCCTCGCCGCCAGCGCGTTTTGAGGGCACCGGCCTTCCTCTACGCTTAGACCATGCTCGACATCCGTGTCCTCCGCGACGATCCCGACCGCGCCCGCGCTTCTCAGACCGCACGCGGCGAGGACCCTGCGGTGATCGATGCCATCTTGGCCGCCGATGCAACTCGTCGCTTGGCAGGCACAACCTTCGACACAGCCCGCGGTGCGCAGAAGGAACTTGGTCGTGCCATTGGCCCACTGCAAGGAAAAGTTAAGTCAGGTAAGGCGACCGCTGACGAGCAAACCGAGCTCGATGCGCTCATGGCTCGCGCATCCACTCTCGCCGCACAGGTAACTGAGGCTGAAGAAGCAC
>RFTO01000341.1 GCA_009923375.1 Actinomycetota bacterium
TATGCCGGTCGAGCAAGACCGGCGATTCGGTCAAATGTGGGAAGAGGCTGAATCGCGCATGCTGGGGCGTCTCGTTGGTTCGGCGATTCGACGCCGCGAAATTCCGCTTGCCGAATACCTACCGGAATCTGCAGCAATCCCAGAACCTCGTCCTGAGGAAGTGCAACTCATCGAAGGCCATGTCCTCGAGACCGCGCGCCAGCGAACCTGACCGCTTTCGTTGCGTGCCGTGACTTTGTTGCGCAAAGGGTCCTACCAGCACATGGAAGCTCGCATGCGGAGATTCGGGACGCTACGACTGAGAGGGTCACTCAACGATTGCTGTGCAACCACTCACAATTCGACATCGAACTACTTGAACAACTCCTCCGTCGTTGCAAGTGTGCAGGTGCGGCCAGGAAGTGAGTAGTTCAAGCTGGATGCGTTCTGCTCGTCGATGATGCGAGCCGCGCTGATGGGGCCGCTGTCCCACTGGAAGTCGGAAGTTGTGTGAGCGTCTTCCACGAGCATGACGTCGTAGCCGAAGTCCAGAGCGGAATGAAGTGTGTGGCGCACGCAGTTGTTCGTTTGTGCGCCGCAAATCACGAGCGAGCCAATGCCTAGGTCGGCAAGCGTCGCTTCCAGGTTCGTGTCGACAAAAGAACTGCGGAATTGCTTGTCGATATGCGGCTCACCTGGCTGCGGAGTGAGTTCAGGGACCAGCTGCCACGCATCACTGTCGTTGTGTTGAATCCAAATGACTGGCGTACGGGTTGCGCGTGCTTTGTCGACGAGTGTTGCGACATTGGCGATGACTTCCTCACGTCGATAAGCATCCTGCACAACATCGACCTGCACATCGATGACAAGAAGCGCGCGATTCGGGCGGTCAGTGAAAGTGGTCATAGGTTTCATCTTTGCATGGACTTCGCGAACAGTCGCGAACACCCGCATGTTTGGCGCTATCGCTTGAGATAGGCGCGGATTCCTGCGAGGAGCACTTGTGCGTAGTGTTGGCGACCAGCCGCACTTGTCATGAGTGCAGCTTCGCGTGAGTTGCGCATATTTCCCAACTCAACCAACACGGTGGGAATCTGACTGATGTTCAGCGCCATCATGTCACTGCGCACGC
>RFTO01000342.1 GCA_009923375.1 Actinomycetota bacterium
ATTGGATACGACCTGTGGCGGCGTGATGGCGGAACCGCTAACACAGGCAAAGCACAGCAAAGCCTTTACCACTGGGCATTGAACTATCACCTAGGCAAGAAGACCGGTATCGATCTTGAATCCGAGGCACGCGGTCGCATCGCTGGCAGGCAGGAACGGCTTGACACCTGGAACAACATGAAGTCTGTGTGGTGTCACCGCGGGGAGGTGGGCTACCCCGAGTACAAGAGCCGTCCGTCTTGGGCCGCCTATCTCAAGGGCATCGCTGCTGAGAACTGCACCGACGGGTATCTCTACCGAGGTGGTGATGCAGCGCTGTTTGCAATCGGACAAGGTGACACTCTTGTCACACCGCTGCAGATGGCGGTGCTCTACGCGTCCATCGCAAACGGCGGCACCTTGTGGCAGCCGACAATTGCCAAGGCCTTCGTCTCAGCCGATGGCAAGACCACAACTCCCGTGGCAGCCACCAAGATCGGCACTGTTGGCTTGTCTGATGCGCAACTGCGGGTGCTTCGCAACGGGTTACACATGGTGGTCACCGGCGGAACGGCATCAGGGACGTTCTCGGGCTATCCCGAGTCAGTGGTGCCTGTGGCTGGCAAGACCGGCACGGCCCAGATGGGCGGCAATCACCTGCGCGAGACCTCCTGGTTCTCTTCCTTCGCCCCGTTAAATAATCCGCGTTATGCCGTCGTCGCAATGGTGAGCCAGGGTGGCACCGGCGCGAGTTCTGCGGGGGTGGCGGTGCGCAAGGTCTACGAAGCAATCTTCGGAGTCAAAGGTGGCAAAGTGGACCCGGCGCTGTCGGTGTTCCCCGGCGGCGCTCCGTTGGATGGGGTGCCCCACTTCAGTCGCGATGGCCGCGCCACTTTGCCCGCAGCCGAGCGTCATGCGAGTACATCGCCAAGCACCGCGGCGCTCAGTTGGTTCGGTGCCGCCGCAGCAGTATTGATCGGTGGTCGCGATGCGCGACGCCGCAAGCAGCGCAAAGCGCGACTTATCGTGAGCAGCGGGGGAGAGCGCCCATGACTTTGTTGAGTGCTCGACGTCGCCGGCGATTCGCAGGCTTCGCTTCCGAGGTGGATTGGCTGCTTGTCACCGCCGCCGC
>RFTO01000343.1 GCA_009923375.1 Actinomycetota bacterium
AGCACTTGCCTCGGGCACAGCACGAGTGGACCTCAGCCACTTCACAGTGCTGCAGATCAGTGGCAGCGAACGACTCCCATGGCTGCACCTCTTGCTCACACAAGAAGTGACCGATATCCCTGCCGGTGGCAGCGCGCATGCATTGATACTTTCGCCACAAGGGCACATCGAGCACGATGTGAAACTTGTTGACGATGGTGAGTCTTGCTGGCTCATCGCTGAGCCGGGTACGGCCGAATCATTCATGACTTATCTGCAATCCATGGTCTTTATGTATCAAGTGACGATTGTGAATCGCACTGATGACTGTGCGGTGCTCGGCGGTATTGGTTCTGTGGCGCCACCGCAGACGACGGTGGTGTGGCACGCCCCAGCCGCGTTGGCGCAGGTGAACTCCGGCCTTGATCCATATGTGCCACTTCGGCCGGCGTCGTGGAATGCACAACTATTCATTGCCCCACGCGAATCACTCACGCGTTCCGATGGGCAGATGGCTGGCATGTGGGCGTGGGAGTCACTGCGTATCGCAGCCGGTGTGCCGCGACTTGGTTTCGACATCGACCATCGGTGCTTGCCACATGAGGTGGGTTTGATTGGTGCATGCGTTCATCTTCACAAGGGTTGCTATCGCGGACAAGAAGCGGTGGCGCGCACCATCAACCTTGGCCGACCGCCGCGAAAATTGACTCTGCTACATCTTGATGGTTCCACAGACGATCTCCCGCCGCGCGGTTCCGACATCGTTGATGGGCAAGGCAAAGTTGTTGGTGCACTTGGTTCGACAACTCAGCACTACGAATTGGGCCCCATCGCACTTGCCATCCTGAAACGAGCAACCCCCGTGACGGATTCGCTCATTGTGCAGAACGGAGCGCATACTGTGGTTGCATCACAGGAAGCCGTTGTTGTCATTCCTTGATGCCGCACTAGTAAGAATGGATGCATCTGCAGTGAACGGGTGACACAACCGTGCTAGTGATGTGACCATGGCGGAGTGACTGAGCAGACTCCGCATCGGCGACGCATCGACCGAGTACTCGCCCCTGAGTTCGTAGCCGATTTGCATGCGATGTCGATTGCGGAACTACGAGCTCGACGGATGGAAGCAGAT
>RFTO01000344.1 GCA_009923375.1 Actinomycetota bacterium
CCCAGTCCCAAAATCCAAAGACGCGCGCGGGATCGACGCCGAAAGCTGCAGTGGCTGCGATTGCGGTCGACATGGCCGCTAGGTGCGATGACACCGCATCCTCTCCGACACCTACCACGAGCCACGCCCGGGCTGCAGTGGCGTTTGCCATCGTCTCCGCAGTGGTGAAGGTCTTGGACGCTATCAACACCAGAGTCGTCTCAGGATTACAGCGGGACATAACACGGTGAACATCCGAGGGATCAACATTGGAGACGAAATGGAACGTGAGTCGCTCGTGTCCGTAAGCACTCAAAGCCTCAACAGCCATGGCCGGACCGAGATCGCTGCCTCCGATACCGATGTTCACCACGTCTGTGAAGAGTGCTCCACTGCTGCTGCGAATAGATCCCGAACGCACAGAATCAGCAAATTGCGCCATTTGGTCCAAGACGTCGTGAACACCTGGGACAACGTCATGTCCATCAACCTTGATGACTTCGCCCTTTGGGGCTCGCAATGCTGTGTGCAACACACTGCGGTTTTCAGTGTTGTTGATGCGAGCACCCTGCATCATCGATGCAACCTGCCTGGGCAGCTCGCGCCAGGCCGCTAGCGCGTGTAGCTCCTTGATGACTTCATCGGTGACGAGTTGACGGGACCAATCAACATGCAATCCAGCGACCTCACCGACCATCGAGTTGCACCGACTCGAGTCGCCCATGAGATCGGTTAACGAAACTCTGGTGAGGCGGTGTGCAAGGGCTTCCAGGCTCGCCCAATCTGGATAGGCGTCAAGTTGTTGTATCGACATGGATTCCTCATCGCTTCGGGCGCTGTCAGGACTAGGCTGCTCCAACGATAGGGCAGGAATTCGCGACGTTGTGGACTGTTCGCGACTTGGCGTGGCAAAAGGAGATGTTCTGTGGCGCAGGTGACATTTGGGTTGATTGGGCTCGGCCGCATGGGCGCTGGATTAGCCCAACGCGCGCTGCGTGGCGGACATCAGGTGGTCGTCACGGATGTCAGTAAGCAAGCAGTTGCTGACATGCAGGCACAGGGTGCGCTACCTGCTGACTCAATCGCCTCACTGGTGGCTCAGTTACCCGCGCCTCGCGCGGTGTGGGTGA
>RFTO01000345.1 GCA_009923375.1 Actinomycetota bacterium
TCACTTCGTCATCTCGCTTGGAGCCGCCAGGCTGCACGATCGCCTTTACCCCGGCGTCCAGCAAGGTCTGCGCTCCATCGGCGAAGGGGAAGAACGCATCACTTGCTGCCACACTGCCCGCAGCCCGCTCCTGCCCTGCGCGGGTGATGGCGAGCTTGGCGGAATCCACCCGATTCACCTGGCCCATGCCGATGCCGACAGATGCGCAATCCTTCGCCAGCAAGATGGCATTGCTCTTCACCGCACGGCAAGCGATCCACGCGAATTGCAGATCCGCCAGCATCCGGGCATCGGCAGGCTCTCCTGCCACCAAAGTCCAGGTGCTCGGGTCGTCGCCGGGTGCATGCAGGGTGTCAAGTTCCTGTCGCAGCACACCGCCAGAAATCGAACGCCACTCATGCCGGTTACGACTCGGGCGCGGAGCTTGTAGCAAACGCATCGCCGTCTTCGGCTTGAGAATCTCCAAAGCCTCAGCCGAGAACGACGGCGCAATCACGACCTCGGTGAAGACATCTTTGATGGCTCGCGCAGTGGCCGCGTCAAGTTCTTCATTGACCGCCACCACACCTCCGAAGGCTGACAGCGAATCGCATTCGAAAGCGCGGCGGTAGGCGTCGGCGATGCTGCTGCCGACTGCAATGCCACAAGGGTTGGCGTGCTTGATGATGGCGACTGTCGGTTGGTCGCTGTGATCGTGGGCGGCGCGCCAGGCAGCATCGGCATCCAGGAAGTTGTTGTACGACATCTCCTTGCCCTGCAGCAGGTGGCCGCGAGCGACACCAGTGTTAGTTGGGTCGTTGTCGATGTAAAGCCCAGCGCTTTGGTGCGGATTTTCTCCGTAGCGCAGGGCGTGGACCAACGTGGCGGTGGTGCCGGTGAACCGCGACCACCCCTCGTGCAAGTCTGCGATCGAACCGAACCAGGAAGCCACTGCTGTGTCATATTCCGCAGTGTGCGCAAACGCACGTGCGGCTAGCTGTCGCCGTTCGTCGAAGGTGAATCCACCGTTTGCGATGGCCTGCTCGATTAACTCATACTGCGTAACATCTGTAATCACCGCGACGTTCTCATGGTTCTTCGC
>RFTO01000346.1 GCA_009923375.1 Actinomycetota bacterium
AGGACGGCAATCTGTTCTGTGAGTGCGGTCACCTGCCCTTGCAGACCTTGGGCCCGACCCTCAGACTCAACAGCACGCGTGAGGGCGTCGGCCAATGGCGATTTGCCTCGACCTGAGCCGATGCTCAGCCCAAGAGCGTAGGAGAGGGCCACGAGGACAAGACTGATGATGAACCACAGAGTCATGTTGCGAACAATGCCATGCCGCTGTGACACAGGCACCCTTCACGCGGCTGGCACTTCCATGGCCACTCGGTTGGGCCAGCCCACATGAGGCTGGGCGGCATCAGACCCGAGACGAGTCTCAAGCCACTGTGCAGCAGCTCCAACCTCGAGGCAGACCACAAGGCTCACGCAAAGAGTCGCTACGACGCGGCGGCCGAAACAACGACAACCATCGAGAATCGTCAACGATGTCTCGACACATCTGGAAACGATGTCTCGACACATCACAATGGTGGCCCCGGCAGGATTCGAACCTGCGGCACATGGTTTAGGAAACCACTGCTCTATCCCCTGAGCTACGGAGCCGTCGGCGCGAATCTACACACCTCCGCGACTCGTCAGCGACGGCTAGGCAGGCAGGTTGGTAGAGGCTGAGTAACCGCGAAGATGAGCAGCCCCGAGGCTCAGGGGGACCGGTGTTCAACAACCGCACTGAGCAACAACCGCACCGAGCAACAACCCCGTGCCTGAGTAGTCCTGCGGATTTCACCGCGCGGATTAGTGCGAGCGTGGGTCATCCACAGTCGCAAGTAGGTCGAGCGTGCCTGACACGAGGTGGCGCCAGCCGAGATTGGTCCATAGTTGCGCTGCGCGTGCCAAATCCATGATGCCGCTACCTCGCACAAGTTGCTGGTTGATCATTCCTCGCGTGCGGTGAATGCGAGCAAGGATGTGGGGAGGCAGAGTGTCTTCAATCGCAACTCCGGCCAATGCCATGGCCGCAGACGCTGCATCGCCACGATGCAATGCCAGCTCAGCAATGGCACTTTGTAGAAGTGCATCGGTGTCAACAGTGCGGACACCAGATTCTTGGCCATTGGCAGTCTCAATGGTGTCAAAGATTTCCGCTGCGCTAT
>RFTO01000347.1 GCA_009923375.1 Actinomycetota bacterium
CGCTCGCGCATCTCGGCAGCGGCTTTGTTGGTAAAAGTGATGGCCAGAATCTCTATCGGGTGAACGCGGTGTTCTTCGATCAAATGCCCGATGCGAGCGGTCAGCACACGGGTCTTACCCGAGCCAGCGCCGGCGATGATCAACAGCGGGCCGCCGCGGTGAACGACTGCCTCAGTTTGCGTGGATGTCAGCTGCATTGCTGGTGCGCGGCCAGGGAACGCGAAGGGCAGCTCCGGCTCGGCGGACGATGCTTCATCGAGGTTTGGCTGCTGCACTTTCCGATTCTATTGCGGGCTCTGTCAACGCGAACTCCCAACAACTCGCGATCAGGCGCGCCTCCTGACTTACACTCCGTTCCGTGATCAACCTCGACGGCGTAACCCGTGTGCTGGCAGTGATGGCCCACCCTGACGATGTGGATTTCGGAGCCGGCGGCACGATCGCCTCCCTGACCGATCAAGGTATCGAGGTGAGTTACTGCATCGTCACCGATGGCGATGCAGGCGGTTTTGACCCGACTGTCCCCCGCAGTGAGATCCCGCGGATCCGCCGGGCCGAGCAGCGCGCTGCCGGTGCGGTCCTCGCAGTGACGGACGTTCACTACCTCGGCTACCACGACGGCGAGCTTGAGGTCACCCAAGCAGTGCGCCGCGATATCTCCCGCGTGATCCGACAGGTGCGACCAGATGTCGTCATCAGCCAGAGTCCGGAGATCAACTACGACCGGATTTACGCCTCCCACCCCGATCACCGCGCGGCCGGCGAAGCAGCACTCATCGCCGTATATCCCGATGCCCGCAACCCCTTCGCCCACACCCGTCTGCTCGCAGATGAGCAGTTGCAGGCGTGGTCGGTGAAGCAGGTGTGGCTCACCGGGCACCCAACTCGCAATGCGTGGATGGACACAACGGCCACCATCGACCGCAAGATCGCCGCACTCAACGAGCACGTGTCGCAGATCGAAGAGCCAGCGGCATTACCTGAGCGCATCCGGATGTGGGGCGCGATGCAGGCCGAGGAAGCAGGCTGGGCAGAAGGTGTGCTAGCCGAGGGGTTCTACATCCTTAACACCGAGTGAGC
>RFTO01000348.1 GCA_009923375.1 Actinomycetota bacterium
TGCAGAGCTGATTCGATAACTGACAAATCGTCGATATGTCGCAGGAAATGCTCCACCAACACTGGTGACACCCCGAGCAGCAACATCAGCGCACGACTGCGCACATCATCGGCAAGCCAGCGGCCCATGACATCCGGATGCTGCGAGTGCAGGCGCGCAGCGCATGTCAAAGCTGCATCCGGATCCGCGCAGGCGGCTAGCTGGGCAACCACAACTGCCGCTGTCTCAGGAGAAAACTCCGACAGTGCCAGAAGCGCTGCTTCGGTCTCCAACACTCCCGCTTTGGCGAGCGCGCCGCGGGTGGGTGCTGCATGACCGCTCATGGGCGCAATCCTGCCCGACCTAGAGCACCGGCAGATAACGCTCGAGCTCGAAGGCCGTCACCTGACTGCGGTAGTCCTCCCATTCGCGCTTCTTATTACGCAGGAAGAAATCGAACACATGCTCGCCAAGTGTGTCGGCCACCAGCTCGCTATTTTCCATAACGGTGATCGCCTGATGCAGGGATGTCGGCAACGGGTCGATGCCGAGCACATGCCGCTCTGCGTCGGTTAACGCCCACACATCGTCCTCGGCGCCGGCCGGCAGCTCGTAACCCTCTTCAATTCCCTTCAAGCCTGCGGCAAGCAACACCGCGTATGCGAGATACGGGTTGCATGCCGCATCCAGGGAGCGAAACTCGATGCGAGTGGATGCGCCCTTATTCGGCTTGTACATCGGCACTCTGATCAACGCGGAACGGTTGTTGTGTCCCCAGCACACATATGCCGGTGCCTCGCCACCGCCTTGCAGACGCTTATAGGAGTTCACCCATTGGTTGGTCACTGCGGTGATCTCGGGGGCGTGCTTGAGCAGCCCGGCGATGAACGAGCGACCGGTCTTGCTTAGGTGGTATTGCGCGCTTGGATCGTAGAAAGCATTGCGGTCTCCCTCGAATAGGGACACGTGCGTGTGCATACCCGAGCCGGGGTGCTGTGAGAAAGGCTTCGGCATAAACGATGCATACGCACCTTGCTCGAGCGCAACCTCCTTCATCACCAAGCGGAAGGTCATGATGTTGTCAGCGGTGGTCAACGCGTC
>RFTO01000349.1 GCA_009923375.1 Actinomycetota bacterium
CCATCGGCATCACGCATCGGCGAGCACCTGGAGCAACGCTTCGGCATTCTGCGCACTCAATAACCCGGCGGCCAAGGCGCGGTCGGCTGTTAGCCTGGCGAGCGCGACATAAGCATCACGGGAGACGACGCCGTGCTTGCTAATCTCGGCGATGTGCGCGGCAACCGTGCCGGCATCCCCGCGGGACACGGGTCCGGTTAATGCAGCATCTCCGCGATCCAAGGAATTTTCCAACGCCGCCCGCATCATCGGCTCGATCAAGGTGCGGGGATTCTCGATGCCGGCGCTTCGAAGTAGATCCATAACTTCCGCAACCAAGCTGACAAGGTGATTTGCGCCGTGGGCGATGGCCGCGTGATACATAAGGCGCGCTTCCTCGGGCACCCAGACCGGCTCGCCGCCCATTTCCACCACGAGGGCTTCGGCAACGGGCCGCAACACATCTGGCGCGGTTACCCCGAATGGGCATGCGCTCAGTCGGGCCAGATCCACGCTGGTGCCGGTGAAGGTCATCACGGGATGCAGCGCCAGTGGCAGGCAACCAGCTGCGGTGGCCGACGCCAGCACATCGACGCCGTATCGGCCGGCTAAGTGGACGACGAACTGACCGGGCTGCCACACATGCGCGATCGAGAGCCCTTCCATCAGTCGTGGCAACACATCATCAGGAACAGCGAGCAACACGAGATCAACATCAGAGACCACCTCATTAAGCGGTTTCAGTTGTGCACTCGGGATCAAACTTTCGGCGCGCAGGCGGCTTACATCGGAGACTGCGTAAGCAGAGACGACTTTATGCCCGGCTCGATCCAACGCGGCAGCAATTGGCCCACCGGCACGACCAACGCCGATGACGCCGACATTGAGCCGAGAGGTCGCGGCTAACGGGGTCTGCGCCGAATCGGCATCGGGCTCACTCACGCGTCTAACTATTCCCCATTGCCTCGTGTGACACCATGTGCGGTCATGTCTGCCAGCACGTGCGCCCCGATGGGCCTGCCCCGCGATGGGCAGGTGCTCGTCGGCCTGAGCGCTGCCGATGCGTTCGCAACCGATTGTGTCGCCGACCTGGGCACTCAC
>RFTO01000350.1 GCA_009923375.1 Actinomycetota bacterium
TCCTGCCTATCTCGACACCTTTGAGCGGGTCTATGCGGCCGAGAAACGGGAGGTCCTCAAGACCCTCAGCACATCAATTCGCTCACTGTTGGATAAGGAGGTGCCTACTGATGATCCAGGGCTGGTTGCCTACGACTCGTACTGGATGACTCTGAAGGACAACCCTTCCTTCCGCTCAGTACCGGACATCCGCGACGTCATCGAAAAGAGTGACGTGCTGGAGGCCCGCATCCAGCAGGCCTTCACCAGGCCGCAGTACAGGCCAGCGGCCCTGAGGATCATTCATGCTCTCTCCGTGCATCGGCTGACAACCGGCGACATCTTCACGCCGATGGGGGCCACTGCAGAAGAACTCCGTGATGATCTCTGCCTCCTGCTTCCGCTTCCAGAGCAGGACGCAGACTTCCTCAAATCTACTGTTGAGACCGTTCTGCGCGAGATTCTTAAAACAGTCAGCGGTCAGTTTCTGTCGTTCAATCCAGAGAACGGTCAATACTATCTCGATCTAAAGAAAGACATCGACTTCGACTCGCTGATCGACAAGCGAGCCGAGACGCTTGACGACAGCAAGCTCGATGAATACTACTTTGATGCCCTGCGCCGTGTAATTCTCGAGGAGCCTGATGCGCCCGCCTATGTGAGTGGTTATCGCATCTGGGAGCATGAACTTGAGTGGCGTGAGCACAGGGCTGGACGAAGTGGCTACCTGTTCTTTGGTGCGCCGAATGAACGCTCTACAGCCCAGCCATCACGCGATTTCTACCTCTACTTCCTTCAGCCCTACGAGCCGCCGTACTTCAAAGACGAGCGGAAAGCCGATGAGGTGTTCTTCCGCTTGAAGCCCGGTGAGGACACCAGCTTCCATACCGCGGTGAAGCTCTACGCAGGAGCACGCGAGATGGCACTCACGGCTTCGGGCAGCAACAAGAAGATCTACGAAGACAAGGCGATGCAGCAGCTGCGTTCCCTCACGCAGTGGCTGCAGCTGAACCTGTCCAGCTGCTGTGAGGTCACCCACCAGGGCACAGCGCAGCTGCTGGGAGAGCGCCTCAAAGGTGGTCTGGGCCGCTCAGGCGATCG
>RFTO01000036.1 GCA_009923375.1 Actinomycetota bacterium
GCCATCACGAGCCACTGAATCAAGAGCGGAGTCAATCTCGGAGAGGTTCGAACACACAAACGCGGCGGCTGTCGGCACACCGGCGGCATGCATCACCTCCTTGGCAAACGCCTTGCTGGCTTCAAGCTCCGCAGCTGCTCGATCGGGGCCGAAGCATGCAATTCCCTTAGCGCGCAACGCATCGCCGATGCCATAGGTCAGCGGCACTTCTGGCCCAACAATCACCAGTGCGCAATTCAGTGACTGTGCAAGTTCGGCCACCGCCGCTGCGTCATTGATGTTCAGCTGATGGCATTGAGCAAGTTCGGCGATACCCGGATTCCCAGGCGCCGAATGGATATCAAGCCCGCGTGGATCGAGTGTGAGTTGACGAACCAACGCGTGCTCACGAGCACCGGCACCTAAAACCAAGACAGTGGTCATCGACGCAGCCCCGCTACTTACGCTCGCCGCACGCGCGCTCAACTGCTTCGCGTTCCTCTGGGGAGGCTAATTCCGCAGCACCACCCATGACTGCCTTCAGATAGGTGCGAGTTTCAGACCGCCCGTGGATGCTGGTGATGATCAAGCCGTCGTTGCTGTCATCGAGCATTGCGGCAGAGAATGACATCCGACCGCCCATATCGCCGAAGGCGTCGTAGCGAACAACAGCGGTGTGACGTAAGGCGGAGGCGAGCTCCCGTTGAGCCACGTTCAACGCATCAGCGATTTCCACGGTCGCTGCACGGAGGTTTGCGATATCAGTCGTGCGTGCTGCCAACGCATCGATAATCGATGCGCCCTCATCACCCTGTTGGAGTACATCCACGGTGGCTCGCAGCTTGGAGAGAGTGCGAAGTGCCCACACAGCGATAGCCACTGCAGCCAAAGCGACGACCGACGGCACAACGAGTGTGATGAGTTCAGGTTGGGTGAAGGTCGCCGCCGAAACGGCTGCTAATGAGTAAACCACGGCTGGCACGAGGCAACACTACTTACCGTCAACTGGGACGGGACTGGATGTCAGCATCCCGGGTAACGGCCTTGGCACCACGCACATGTGGGATGAGACTCAGGCCCTGCTTCTAACGAAGATCCAGCGTCCAAAGCCACAGGCCGTGGTCGCAGCACTACCACCAGCTCAAGCCACGAGATGTAATCGCATCGAGATTGCATTGCAGTCACGTCGACGTCACTTGGACGTCACTACGCACTCACGCCCAGGTCGGGTAAAAAAGGGTCTGGACACCATCGACGGGGGATGCGATAGTGCCCAGACTCATCCAACATTACAGACTCGCAGTGCTCGATGCCGAACTAGGAGCCGTATCTGTGCGGTTTTTGGGGCATCGCAGGGTCTCAGCGGACTTCTTTGCCAAAGTGCCCCGCGGAGTCACTTGCGGATGGTGACGTGCTTACCCACAACAGCAGCGCGACTGCGACGCTGGTCGGTGGTCAGCTCCGATATGTCGGCCACGGCCGCTGCGAAACGCTGTGCGAAGGCCCTCACCTCTTCGGCGATGTCCGCGACATTTTCGGTGGCGATGTCCCATACCGGAGTCAGGATGCCGTGCACTCGAAAGTTCCCAAGTAGCTTCGTGCCCTCACCCAGGGACTCTTGGTGTGTCGCCGCGAGTCGTGCCCACGCATCGGTAGCGGCATCCTCCGCGTAAGGAAGGGACATCCGTACCTGGGGACGATCCGCCAGATGTACTAGGTATGCGGCGGGTACTCCGTCAATTGGATCGGCGGTGATCACCGATGAGTTGAGCTCATCAAGATCCGTGACCTCGAATCCCTCTACGACATTTGTCTCAAGCCACCAGCTGAAGTCATCGAGTGACTGGACTTCCAGCAGTGCAGTGGGATCTATGAAGTCTTGCAGGCGCAGACCCGGGTCCAGCGATGTTTGGCAATCGGCGTATTCCTGCGGGTTCGCGTCAACCAAAATCTCGATGGCGTCAGCGACATCCCGTGAGCGGTCGTTTGAATTGAAGGTGTTCTGCATGCCGAGCACGATCGAGTTCTTCGCAGTTCGCACACCTCGATAGGCGTTCGGCAGCAACGTGCCGATAGTCACAGTTACGCCCTTCGGCACAACCGCCTGTTTGCTCACGAGCGGCAGCACCGCCGTGGCTGATGAGAGAAACTCCGTCATCATCACCAGCTGCGCCTCACATGCAAGACCTTCGAATGGGCGCACAACGAGTGCATTCGCTTCCTTATCGCGATCACGGGCATGGCAGTTCTTGTAGCGCTTGCCAGAGCCGCAAGGGCAAGGCTCGCGCAGTCCAACAGCAGGAATCTCAGAGGTGCTCACGAGCGCCAAGGCTAGTGATGCGGCCGCACAATGCGGTGATGCAGCGCGCCGATACCGACAGTCGCGGCGGCGGTGAACACGACGGTGGTGAGCGTGGCTGACCCAAGCAGCGTTGGCAGCCCCGCTGTGTGTGCCGCAACCCCACTCCACATCTGCGACCAACCTGGCACAGCTCCAGGACTCATGCGGCTGTAAACGAAAATGCCGAACACCCAAGGCATTACGTACATCCACCGCATCCGCTGCGGCTGCCAAGGTGTGATGCGCGAGTGTGCGTTACTTCTCACGAGCGGGCTGACGACGAACCAATCAGTGACCAGCATCGCAGCCAACGGCACGAACACTGCGCCGATGACGAGTAGGAAAGTCTCATAAGACTCGATGTCGATGAGCAATGCGCACACAGCTGCAGCTGCGGTGATGAGCACCGCAGCCACGCGTCGATCGATCCGCGGTTGCAGATTCTGCAAGCTGATAGCCGTGGAGTAGACATTTGCGAATGCCTCATCCAGCTCATCCACGGCCAGAACAATCAAAGCGAGCGCGCCAACGGGCAAAATCATCAAGCCGTTGAGGAAGCCCGATGCGGTGTATTCAACGGCTAAACCCTGAGAGGAAAAGACTGCGAGCACACCAATGATGAAACACACCGTCGACGCAATGGCATAACCACCGCCAACCCCAATGAGTGTTGCGCGGTTACTTCGCGAATGGCGCGACCAATCACCGGCGAGGACCGCCCAACTAACCGGCATCGCTACCACGACATCGAATGCCGGCCAAAACAACTGCCAGGAGCCAGTGGCCGGCATGTGCACTCCAGCATTGATGACCGCGATGAGTAGGTAAGCAGTCGCTGCGATGACCAACCAGGTGAGGTAACGGCGCACGATTGCTGCCGTATGCAACGGGCGCACCGCAAGGGCGCCAGCCACCAATGCAGCACCCAGCGTCCACCACAGCCGTGTGTGCTCACCAGTGAGGCGGCTGCCAACGGCAGCGATAACAAAGATCTCCAATGCGGCCCAGCCAAAGCATTGCGCGATGTTCAGCACCGATGGTAGATAAGACATCCGCCGACCGAGCAATCCGCGCAGCATCACCATTGATGGCGCGCCCGTGGCCGAGGAAGTGACCGCAGCTGCAGCAAGCAGCGCAGAGCCGACGATGCTGCCGAGGATCACGACACACAGTGCGGCAGCAGGCTCAATGCGGTGCCCTCTGTCGGTTGAATGACGAACACAGCAGTGGCAGGAATGAGCAGTGAGACACCGAGCGATCCCCACAGAGTTACTTGATCTCGCAAGCCGTGTACCCGCACCGCATCATGTGCTTCAAGGGTGATTGGCGCCTCAGTTATTGACTTTGGGCGGCGGGTTCGGCGTGCTTGCTCCACGGATGCCATGTGCACTCCTTCTGCTCAGTCGGCATAACCCGACTGGTCGTGCGGTCGGCGGCAGTGTCCGCCCTCTCAGCCCGGCTATGCCCGGGCTCCCGCGAGGTGGACATCACTATAGAGGCGCCAGATGCGACCGACGGCTGCGACGATGACTTCGCCAGTTGCCACCGACGACTGTGGCGATGACTTCACCAGTTGCCACACAAGCGCGATGCACTACCGCGACTGCCGGTGGTGTCGCCACGAACACACCATTTGCGAACAGGGCGTGACGTGCACACCGCCACGTGCACAGCACGACCAACACAACACCACGAGCACAAGCCGCAGGCGCACAAGCCGCAGGCGCTGGGCGTCGGTCATCAGGTATCACTCAAGGGACCTGAGCGCGCTGAATTCGGCAAACCTTGGCACGATTGCACTGTGACCGTCGAACCGCTCCACACTGATGTGCTTGTTATCGGCGCTGGACCCGCTGGTTCGGCGGCGGCGGCATGGTGTGCACGTGCCGGCATGGATGTTCTCTTGGCCGATGCCGAGCACTTCCCCCGCGATAAGGCGTGTGGAGATGGGCTTACCCCTCGGGCCATTTTGGCTCTGCGTGAACTCGGCATGAGCGATTACCTCAACACCTGCGCGGTCAATGTCGGTCTTCGGGCGGCTGGCTTTGGGCAAACGCTGCTGCTGCCATGGCCTGGCGGAAAGTGGCCGACCACTGGCGGCGCCAGCCCCCGGATGCGTCTGGATAACGCCATCCACGAGGTGGCCCTCGCCGCTGGTGCGCGTGAGCTACCAGGTGCTCGGGCTATCGATGTGACGATGAACGGCGATCACATCGCAGCCGTGATGTTTCGCACGGAAGAAGGACTCCGCGAAGTGCGAGCCCGACGGGTGGTCGTCGCCGATGGAGCCAAATCCACGTTAGGTCGGGTGCTGGGCAGACAGTGGCATCGCGACACCGTTTACGGCGTCGCTTCTCGTGCGTACATCTCCAGCGACCGCCACGACGATCCATGGATCTCCTCGCACCTGGAGTTGCGTGACGCGGACGGTGTGCTGCTTTCGGGCTACGGATGGGTCTTCCCTCTCGCCGATGGCGGAGTGAACATCGGGGTGGGAACGCTCGCCACAGACAAGCGCCCGGCGAATATCAATTTGCGGACTCTGCTCGACACCTACGTCGGGCAGCAGCGTGACGACTGGAAGTTGCAAGGTGACATCAGCAATTACGCGTCTCGGCCATTGCCCATGGGCGGGGCGGTGTCGAATATCGCCGGTCCGAACTGGGTGATGATCGGGGATGCTGCTGCCTGCATCAACCCTCTCAACGGGGAGGGCATTGATTACGGCCTAGAGACCGGCAGGCTTGCCGCGATTGCACTCGCCGAGCACTCGAATCTGTCGCGGGTGTGGCCGCAGATTCTGCACAAGGAATATGGCCCGGCTTTCTCAATTGCACGGCGGCTGGGCGATGTCCTTACATTGCCTGGTTTCCTCATCAAAGCTGGCCCGATCGGAATGAGATCGCGGTGGATGATGGAGATCGCCTTGCGACTCATGGGCAACCTTGTGAGCGATGAAGACACTGACACGATTGCCAGGTTGTGGCGCACGGCCGGTTCATGGAGTTCTCGGATGGATGAACGTGCACCTTTTGGAGTGAAGTAACCCCGTCTTACTGCTCGATCATCACCGCACTCTGGCGCGTGAGACGCGCATAAACACCGTCGTGCTCCAACAACGATTCATGTGTACCGATCTCGGCGATGCGTCCATCCTCCAATGCCACGATGCGATCGGCGTTGCGAATTGTGCTCAATCTGTGCGCGACAATAAATGTGGTGCGACCGGCCATTAGTCGGATTAACGCTTCCTGCACCAGCACCTCACTTTCTGCGTCGAGGGCACTGGTGGCCTCATCGAGCACCAACACCCTCGGGTTGCGGATCAAAGCACGGGCGATCGCCAGTCGTTGACGCTGTCCGCCGGATAACGTCGCACCGCGGGGGCCGAGCAGAGTCTGCAGTCCATCGGGGAGATCTTGTACAAATTCCCAGGCGTTCGCCGCCTGAAGTGCATCGACGATGTGGGATAACTCTGGATCCACGAGTCCATAGCCAACATTTTCGGCCACCGTTCCCTCAAAGAGCACCGTCTCCTGTGGCACCACTGAGACGAACGTGCGGTACGTACGCAGATCTAGAGTTTCCATGTCCACGCCATCGAGCAAGATCTGCCCGCTGGTCGGCCGCAGGAATCCGATTGCCAGATTCACAAGCGTCGATTTACCCGCTCCGGACGGGCCGACAAGGGCGATGGTCTCACCAGCTGCGACGGTGAGATTGATGTCCCTGACGGCGGTTCCGGTTGCCTGTGGGTAGATGTAATCCACATCGCAGAAGGTGAGGTTCCCCTGTGCACTCGTGACAACGGCTCGCCCCTCGTTGTGCTCAACATCCTCGCTCTCGAGGAGCTCACCCAGTGATCGCACGGAAGCTAAACCCTTTGCAGCTACCGGCGCGATATTCGTCAACATCGCAGCGCTGCCGGCGAGAAGGCCGAAGTAACTGCTCACCATGACGACATTGCCCGCTGTGATGCCGGCGATGTGATGCCAAGCCATCCACGATGCGCCCATCACCACAAACGCGAAACAGAGTTGATAGGTGTTGAAAGCAAGGGAGCCGAAACGACCCGTTGTGACATCGAGTCGGTGCCCACGTTCACGGACTTCTTTGAATGCTGCATCCACCTTGTTCAGCGCAGCGCGCTCCAAGCCGTGGGCGCGGGTGACGGGAATTAGTTGAGTCATCTCACTCACTTGCCCCGACATCCCCTCCACAGTCGAGCGGAAATTCTCATTGAACTCCGCGAGGACTAAACGGGTCTTGTACATCACGAAGCCCGTGGCTGGCACCAACACGAGATAGAAGAGCAGGAACTCGGGGGCGCGAATAGCCGTGATTGTGATTGCGCCGATCAGGCCGAAGATTGCGGCGAAGCCACCGTCCGCGCCTTGCTGCAACATCGTCTGAACGTTTTCGATGTCGCGGACCACTTTGTTCTGCAGAACGCCGGCATGCGTGCGGGAGTGAAAGCCGATGGACATTTTCTGGATGCGCTCACTCAAGGTGTAGCGGAAACGGTATTCCACATCCCGCACCACCAAGCTCCACTGCTTCGCAAAGACGAGGTTAAAAGGGAAGTTCTGCAAGATGACCGCGATGATCACCGCTGCGTTGATATAAAGATGCTGCAGCGGTCGGTGGTTCACCACCACATCAATGCTGTCGCCGATCATCAAAGGCAGTAGGAACACAGGGCTGTGCTTCATCCCGTAAGCAGCGATGGCGACGAAGGCGCGCGCTCGATGGGGTTGCATGAGGCGGAGCAAGGTGCGCATTGGATGCGCCGAATCAAAGTGCGCAGTCATGTCGCGCGGATCTCGTTTGCTCATCAGGCGGGCACCTCAATCGGGGACAAGGTCGTTCGTGTTCTCAGCGCCATCACTGCGACAGCGATGAGTAGTGGGCTTGCGAATGCGCATAGCCAGGCGTAACTCAACTCGGCAATCACCACTCCGGCCAGCCCGCCAAAAAGGGCGGCGCTGGCGCTCATGAGTACATCGGATGCGCCTTGTGCCGAGATTTTGTAATCCGCCTCGATGGATTCAGCCAGCAGGGTGGAGCCGCCGATGAGTGTCATTGACCAGCCGGCGCCGAGGAGGAAGAGGCCGATCTCAAGTTGGAGTGCGTCCATCGGCATCGCGGTGCCGGCAACCGCCGCAGCGGCGAGCAAGGTGCCAAGCCCTGCCAGGATCACAGGCTTGCGGCCCCACCTCTGCGCGGCTGCACCGACCAATGGCGAGAACGCGTACATCCCGGCGACATGCACGCTGATGACGAAGCCGATGATGGACAACCCCATGTCATCGTGCTTCATGTGCACAGGGGTCATCACCATGATCGACACCATCGCAACGTGGCCAACCACCAAAGTCCAAAGGCCCAAACGTGCGGGGGGATTGCGGTGAATCACCGTCAAAGTGTCGAGCACCGGGTGTCTGGTCACTGTCGTTGTGCGGTTCGCAACGAGATAAGGATCTGGCCGTAGCAACACCATGATTACCACTGCTGCGATGGCCAGCGTGGACCCGGAAATTAGATAGGGACCGGCGAGCGGTGGCAAGTGCATCTGTTGCGCAAAGTGCCCTGACGGCGCGATCAAATTTGGGCCAGTGACAGCGCCGATCGTGGATCCCCACACCACAAACGACAAGCGCTTGCTGCGGTTGGAGTCGTCAGCGGTGTCAACTGCTGCGAACCGGGCTTGCAATGCTGTGGCCACGGCGCATCCGACGAGCATCGCAGCGAGAAGTAAGAGCAACGCGGATGAGTTCACTGCAGCGATGACTGCAAGTGCCGAGCCGATTACCGCAGCGGCGTATCCCGCGCTGAGCGCGACTCGGCGTCCGTGGTTGCTGGTGATTTTGGCCAGCACTGCTGCGGCGATCGCCGCACCGACAAGCCCGGAGGTTTGGGTCAAGCCCGCAAGGGAGTCGTTGCCGGTGATCTTGGTGATGAGCAGTGAACCTGCGGGTGTGGTGCTGGCAGTGCCAAGGCCGCCGAAGACGGCTGCAACAGCCAATGTGCCAACGATGTGCCGCCCGTCTGCACGGTTATCCATGCGCACTTGGGAGGCTGACATATGACAACCGTAGTGATGGCGCCAGTTACTGCTATTTACTATGTGTCGATGGCACTGACCTTGCGGCATTACACGCTCGCCGATGAATCTCCGGCACTCGCAGCCCACGCAGCTCTTGCCGCTGAGAATTTCGCTTTTCTCCTCGCCCATGACGCCGCAGCGCCGTGGGAAGACTTCGTTCAGATGACCCGCGATAACGAGTTTGGCAAGTCACTGCCACCCGGCTTCGTGCCAGCGGCGCAACTTGCGGCTGATGTCGACGGGGAGCTCGTCGGCCGGACGTCCATTCGCTTCAGCTTTAATGATTTCCTTGCCTACCGCGGTGGACATATTGGTTACGCCGTATGCCCGCAGTTCCGTCGTCGAGGTTACGCAACCGAGATCCTGCGCGCATCGCTGGTGATTGCGCGCAATCACGGCGTCGAGCGGGTGTTGCTTACCTGCGATGACACCAACATCGGCAGTGCCACAGTGATCGAAAACAATGGCGGAGTCCTGGAGGCGGTTGTTGAGGATCCCAATGACGGAGTGCGCTTCAGGCGCTACTGGATTGCCTAACTCGCTAGCCGAGCGTCTGCGCCAGGGCGTACAACAGCGGGATGCCGACGATTAGGTTGAATGGGAATGTAATTCCCAGACTGGCAGCGACTGGCAGCGACTGATTCGCCTCGGGTAATCCCACCGACACTGCAGCTGGTGCAGCGATATACGAAGCACTCGCACACAGGACTCCCAGCACTGTGGCACCACCGATGGACAATCCGGCAACGTGTCCGGCCAGAACGCCCAAGCTTCCGACAACCACTGGGAACGCGAGAGCGAAGGCGACGAGCCCGAAACCGGCATGGCGGAGCGTCCCAATTCGACTGCCGGCGATGTAGCCCAAGTGAAGCAAGAACAAAGCGAGCATGCCTGGTTGCACATCCTTGAAGAA
>RFTO01000351.1 GCA_009923375.1 Actinomycetota bacterium
GCCTTGGATATCGATGGGAACGCCGTTCTCGGCAGCTCAAGCAGTACAAACGATACCATCACGGGCTTGGCTTCGCTTGACGTCACGGGTACGACAGTCATCGAAACCGCAACGCTGACCTCGACAGGCACGCAGCGGTTCCGCGGCAATGTGACGCTCGGCACAGCGACAACACTGACCACGACGGACAGCGCGATCACGTTTGACGCAGCGCTGGCTTCGGACGTCGGTGAAACAAATGACCTGACAATCGCAGCGGGAAGCGGCGCTGTTACCTTCACAGGGGCAGTGGGCGCTGTTGACCGTCTTGGCGCTGTTAACGTTGGCAGTTCCGGCATTACGTTGTTCGGTAGTTCAGCTCGGGCAATCTCGCTGACGACTAATGTCGGCGGGACAACGAAGTTGACCGGTGATGTCGATACGACCGATCATCAATTGTTCAACGATGTCGTCGTTCTCCTAGGCAATGTCTCGCTTTCGGGCCGTGATATCACGCTGAACATGACGACTGATAGCGACGCTGCGCAAACCGCGCGGGCGCTGACGGTTTCAGGGTCTGGCACCACAACATTTGGTGGCACAGTGGGCGCAGCGGCAATTTTGTCCTCACTGACGGTCAACGGCGGCGGGAAAACAGCCCTCAATGGTGCCTCAATCAAGACGGCCGGCGCACAGACCTATGACGATATCCTTGTCCTTGGGCACGATATTGTTCTCACCGGCACGGATATCACGCTGAATGGTAGGGTTGACAGCGCTGCTGCTTCGACGCCGCGCGCGCTGACCGTCACGGGGACGGGCGCGAAGACGTTTAACGCGGCGCTTGGGTCCTCAGTGGTCTTGGGCGCATTGACCGTCAACGGTGGCGGCACGACGGTTCTGCATGGCGGGGTCATCAACACAGACGGTGCACAGACCTTTACAGATGCAGCCACGCTGAGTGCGGATACGCTGCTGACCTCCTTGGGCGGCAATATTAGTTTTGCGTCGACGCTAGGGTCTGACACGACGCCCCGCAGTCTTGAGATTACTGCTGGTGCTGGCGATGTGACCTTCACGGGCGCGGTTGGAACGCAGTC
>RFTO01000352.1 GCA_009923375.1 Actinomycetota bacterium
GGCTTGCCCGGGCTTGCTGATGAGGTGGTCATCGCTCAAGGCAGCCTCGACGAATCGTGTGTCGTCGAATACCGCCGCGGGGGCGTGTTGGTTGGCGCAATTGCGATAGACGCCACATCTGCGCTAGTGCCGTATCGCGCTGCCCTCATGGCAGGCTGACACCTTGTGACGACTGAACATCCCTTGCACCTTGGCGCGGCCCGCGATGCCGCACTCGACCATGCTGCGGCCATTGTCCGCAAGGCTTGGTATGAATTCGACCATCCGCGGCCGACCGAACCGCAAGACGATCCAGCCCTCAGTCGACTCTTCCAACAATCGTTGCCAAGTGCAGGCATGGATGCCCTTGAAGCACTTGATATCGCAGCAAATGTTTTGGATCATTCCTACGCCCAAAGTCGCCCACGCTATCTCGCCTTCATTGGCGCAAGTGGTTTGGAAATCGGCGTCCTCGCGGACCTGCTTGTGAACACCTACGACGTGAATTTGGCGGTCGATGCGAAGGCGGCCAGCCGTGTTGAAGAGCAGGCTCTTCGTTGGCTTGGTGACTACTTCGGCTACCCCTGCGATGGCGGTTCGTTCACAAGTGGCGGCCAGGTCAGCAACCTCACCGCACTTGCGAGCGCGCGCGAACGACTCTTCCCTGGCACCCGTCGCACTGGCATGCACGGAGTACGCGCCACTGTCTATGTTTCCAATGAAGCACATGTCTCAGTGCACAGAGCTGTCGAGATTTTGGGGATTGGCAGCGACTCGATTCGCTCTATTGAGTTGGATGACCGGCGACGGATGGATGCGGCGGCGCTTCGGGCTCAAGTTGCTTCGGATGTGGCCGCTGGCTACTCACCGATGGCGGTTGTGGCCACCGGTGGCACGACCCTGACGGGCGCGGTGGACCCGATCGACTCAATCGCGGATGTGGCCGCGGAGTTCGGCATGTGGCTGCATGTTGATGGGGCATATGGACTGGCTGCGGCTGGATTGGAAAGTTGTGCCGAGATATTTGCGGGGCTGAGCCGAGCCGACTCCGTCAGCATCGACGCACACAAGTGGTTGTTTGTGCCCAAAGCAGCCGCCGT
>RFTO01000353.1 GCA_009923375.1 Actinomycetota bacterium
AGATGTGTATAAGAGACAGCCACCAGAAAGCGTGTCACCCCCCGCATTTCCCCACAGCGTGTCCGTGCCTGAATCGCCGCTCACACGGTCATCTCCGATATTGCCACTGAGTCGGTCGTTGCCATCCCCGCCGTTTATCTGGTCGTTGCCGTCATCGCCGGACACGATGTCGTTACCCGCACCTGCCGAAATGACATCTGCTCCCTTACCGCCCGAGATCGTGTCGTTGCCCGCGCCACCAACGAGAGAGTCATTACCTGCTTCGCCGCTCACAATGTCATTTCCGGCGCCAGCGTCAATTTTGTCGTTGCCGTCACCACCCAGAAGAGTGTCGTTGCCGTCACCACCCAGAAGAGTGTCGTTGCCACCGAGACCGCAGATGACATCGGAGCCAGAGGTTCCGCGAAGAACGTCCGCTTTCGGAGTTCCGATAATCGTGCAAGCGGAAGGAGAAACCGCACTGGCCGATGCAGCATTAAGCAGCCCAGCACCCAGCAGCGACACTGCAACGACAAACGGCATCACGCGAAAGGTGCGACTTGTCAACATCTTGGTGCTCCTGTACTCACTTGGTGGCATCCTCACTCTCAGGTGACGACATCCTTCTGAAAAACATCATGAAGTATTTCAAGGGTTCTATTCCCCCGCAACTGGAGAAACCGCTTTCACGTTAATTCATTTGGCCAATTCCAGAATGACTTGCTGTCAACCAAAGAAGTAAGTGGATGCGAGAGCTCTTGTGACACTTGAGGCACTAGGCCCCGACTCGACCGCTCTTGATAAGAAAGTCTGCGGTCTCGCGAATCGATTGCTCCGCGGGGATGAAGGTGATTCCGAGGACAGATTCTGCTTTGGCCGCGCTGGCCGGGGTCATCCTCCCGAGCATCGGAACGGTTGCCTTGATCTCCTTGTCGAAAAGTGCGAGCAATCGAATCATGAATGTTGGCGCCTTGGCTGTCGTGATCTTGCGGGATGGGTAGGCGGCCTTGAGCCCCTGGGCAATTTGGATGAACGTTAAGGTGTTCGAGCTGGCGATGAATCGCTGATTCTTACTCG
>RFTO01000354.1 GCA_009923375.1 Actinomycetota bacterium
CAATGGTGATGTCAGCATCTGCTCGCTCTTCCACCGCAATCATGGCGATGGAGTCATTGCGGTCATCGTCGCCGATTGGCAAGAACCGTTCATCGCTGAACCAGATGTGCAGTGGCGCTTCAGCGGGCCAGCGCGCAATCACCTCGGATGTGATGGCTGTACCAGCCCTGCCCCCAGTGAGAGCAAGCGATGAAATATCGGGGATGTCAAGAATTGTTGCGACGATGGCAGCCACGGCATCGTCTGCAGTCTCAAATGTGTGAACGGTCGTTGCGGTCATGGACACAACCTCAATGCTGTGTCGATGTGGCACCCGGGAGCTGGTGCATCACCTGTGTTCATCGCGCACCATCAGTACTGAATTGTGGACTCAATCTGAGGGCGTCGGCATAGACCTCATCTGGGTCAAGTCGGCGCAATTCCTCAATCAGTAGTTCTTTGGTCTCGCGACGTCGCAAACTCACCTCACTTGGTGGATAGCCCGGGACCTCCAACGCGGCCTTGATGCCATCGGGTCGAGTGATGCTGATGTCGCCACTACTTGTGTGAATGTGGACCGCGGTGAGACCTGGACCACGCGAGGCTCGCATCGTGACTGGCACGCCAAGACATTGATGTAGCCACGCGGCCAGCAGCGGGGCGCTTGGATTGTTCTTGGCTGCTGTCACTTCAGCACCCGTCACGGTTTCATATGGCCGGTCCAATGCGGCGGCGAGTAGTGCCCGCCAAGGTGTTGCTCTAGTCCAAGCCAAGTCAGTGTCTCCAGCAGCATATGAATCTGCATGGACCTGCAGTTCGGAACGACTGCGCCCGGACAGCGATGCATCGGTGATCCGGCGGCGCGCAAGTCGACCAAGTGGGTCAGTGCTGGGGGACTTGGGGGCATCGCTTGCCCACCAGACCACTACTGGGGCGTCAGGCACGAGCAACGGCAGCGCCACACTCGCAGTATGCGATGCCATCGGGCCACGCAACCGCAACGTGATGACTTCACCCGGGCCTTCTTCTCCGGCCACCGCAATTTCGGCATCAAGTTGTGCGGCCGTGCGGCTTGGACGGGACACGATGCCCAAGATTCG
>RFTO01000355.1 GCA_009923375.1 Actinomycetota bacterium
ACAATTCAACTGGCCGGTTTCGATAGCCCAACTCAGCCGCATTAGCCCAGCGTTCTTCGTCATAGCCCTGAATCAGTGTGCCGGACTCTTCAGCGAGCAGGCGACGCAATCGAACATAGGAGTTGGTTTCACTGTCTGCAAGATGATGAATGACCATGCGCGGTGACCATTCGTCTCCAAGGCTGCGGTCAACGTCGGATTCGCTCAAGGTTGCAAAAGCCGTTTCCACCAACTTCACACCGGCGTTGTAGCGAGCAATCAGGGAGTTGAGGTCAGTGGTCATGGTTCGACGCTACCAAAGTCAGGCAGATGGGCCGCTGCCAGTTGCATTCTTTCCAGCCAATATCCATAACGCGCATCATCGAGACGCATCCGATGCTGCTCGAGTAACTCTGGATCAGGAGTGATGTGTTCTTGATGCAACCGACCCACAGTTGGCACCAATGGTTTCGCAATGAAATCTTCTGCAAGCAGATTTCCGGTGCCCAGTCCGCAGGCAAGTGGCAGTTACGGCAGTGCACACGCAGCCGCGATGCCATAGGACAACCCAATAGAGGAATCCATGGAGCCAGACACCACAGCGGGCAGCCCAATCTGGGCTACGACTTTGAGCATGGCAGGAATTCCGCCCAACGGAATGGGCTTCACGATGATGACATCGGCAGCTTCCCGGATCTGTGCGATGGTCGCGTCATCGGTGATGCTGTCCGCGAGGCGTAGCCCTTCATCGATGGCCACCGGCACAAGCCCACTCGCACGCACCTGCGCACATTCATCGAGAGTGCGGCACGGTTGCTCGACATAATCAATCGCGCCAGCCGCATCGAGCAAGGCCGGTAGTGCGGCCAGAGCTTGTGACACATCCCAACTCGCATTGGCATCCAATCGCATCACACCGTGCTGCGCTCCTAGCAGTTCATCAAATGTGCGACGAATCATTGCGACGCGCAACACATCATCGACACCGTCCACACCTGCGACTTTGACTTTGATGGTTGTGCAGCCCTGCTCAATCGCGCGACGCGCCAATACTTGGGTTTCCGCAATCGACACCACCGGAAGAATGGCATTCACTGGAA
>RFTO01000356.1 GCA_009923375.1 Actinomycetota bacterium
TGAGCGGTTCATGGTTTTGCTACATGTTGGAATCCACGGACCGCAAGCGCACGTATGTGGGTGCGACGGTCAATCCTGATCGCCGGCTGCGGCAGCACAATGGGGAGCTCGTGGGTGGCGCGCGGGCCACGAAGGGACGAACATGGTCCCGACGGTATCTGATAGGTGGATTCGCCGATGAACGCGCTGCTCTGCAGTTTGAGTGGCGCTGGAAATGGCTGACACGACAGGCTCCGGGTGATTCATGGATGGAGCGCCGTACGCATTCTCTTTCGCTGCTGCTGTCGCAGCTGCCTGATATAACAGTGCTGGAGGGCGGAGATTAACCGGTGGTAGAGTAGAGATGGGCGCGATGTTGATACCGTGTCTGTTGGTGGCGTTGATCTTTGGCGTGGTACCCATCATAGAAAAATATGTACTCTCGTTCATACAGGTTGAGAGTATGTTAGTGGCATCCGGTATCGTCTATTTTGTGGTGATCGCGTTATATGCGCTGTTGGCCAATCGGACTGAGGCGCTTATCTCTGATTTCCGTATTATGGCTGACAAACCACTGGTGGCGGCGTTGGTCGTCATGTCTGCGTTTCTCATTTTGATCGTTGCTAATTATCTATATTTGTGCGTTCTGCAGAATAACAAAACACATCTTGTGACTGCGGTAGTGGCGTCCTATCCGCTGGTGACCGCGGTCGTCTCCTATATGTTCTTGAATGAAGTTATCACTGGGGCTCATGCCTTGGGGATCTTGGCGATTGTGGGTGGTGTCTTTTTGGTCAACTTCTGAGAGTGCTGCGTACAGAGATGCGGTGCTCCAAATGTGCAATCGGAGCGGGCTGCGCGGGAGCAGGGAGCCCCGTTCTTCTGTGTTGCGGTGCAGCGATAGCGGAGAGCGGGGCCGCGGCGGATCTTGTTCGCCATCCACGCCCTGCTGGCTGCATCAAAGTCTATTCCGTGGGTTGCTGCGCTTTGTTCTGCAGGGTGACCTGCACTTTGTTCTGCAGGGTGACCTGCGCTTTGAACTGCTTTGCGTTTCGCTGCTTGTTCTGCTATTTGTTCTGCTTTGCGTTTCGCTGCTTG
>RFTO01000357.1 GCA_009923375.1 Actinomycetota bacterium
TAGGGGAAACCGTAGGTTTCCCTAATAGGGAGGGGTCGTAGGGGAACCGTAGGTTCCCTACTCCAAATCAAACCCCTCTTCAATCCACTTTATAACACGCGAAGGATGCCAAGCTTTCATCATCAACTCCTCACGGATAATATCCATTCGCCCCTTCAAAAACCCATAATCCAACTCAAATATAGAAGGATTACCAGATAAATATTCAAAATCGATAGGTTTATCTAAATTATTTTTTATTAAATGAATAGCATTTGGATTTTTAGATAGTTGAACCCAATCTATTTTATCCAAATTTCGTTCCAATAATCCAATAGCATTCGGATTGGAAGATAAATACCCCCAATCAATTTTATCTTGATTCTTTTCTAAAAGATGAATAGCACCTTTATTTTGTGATAATAATTCCCAATCAACCTTATCCAAATTCTTTTCTATAATTTTCATTGCAGAAGGATTTCTCAATAAACTTCTCCAATGGATTTTATCAAAATTCTTTTCTAATAAATCAAGAGCAATTGGATTTTCATTAAAAGAAAACAATCTCCAATTAATTTTTTCTTGATTTTGTTCTATTAAATGGAGAGCATTTTCGTTCAAACACAATAAAAACCAATCAATATACCAATCATAACAATCAATATACCAATCATCCTTATCTTTTCGTTGTTCTAATAAATGAACAGCATTAGGATTTGTACATAAAGATCCCCAATTGATTTTATCCACATTTTTTTCTATTATTTGGATAGCATGTGGATTTCTTGACAGAGAAGTCCAATCGATTTTTTCTTGATTTTGTTGTAATAAATGAATCGCATTTGGATTTTCCGACAAATTAATCCAGTGGATTTTATGTTGATTTTGTTCTAATAAACCAATAGCATTAGGATTCGAAGACAAATATTCCCAATCTAATTGACTTGGGTCAATCCAGTCGCAAAGTTTGAATAAAGATGTCATTGTTGAATGTTAATGTTGAATGTTGATGTTGAATGTTGATGTTGATGTTAATGTTGATGTTGATGTTAATGTTGATGTTGATGTTGATGTTAATGTTGATGTTGATGTTGA
>RFTO01000358.1 GCA_009923375.1 Actinomycetota bacterium
ATTGAACGACGGCCAGCAAAGTAAGCAGGAACACCACAAAGGTTATGCCGCCGATAAGAAATGCTTCCACGGTCGAAAGCCTAACCGAACCGGCCTAGGAGGGGTTCATACGGTTGTCCGTGCCACGCGGGCCGGAGTGGTAGCTGCTGTCGTCCAACTGCGGCTCCCAATCGAAGATGACCGCACTCATTCCCTCACCAATGACCACAGCGGCGCCTGCGCGCGCACCGAGGGAGAGAAGCTGGGCTTCGACGCCCAGGCGTGCAAGTCGGTCAGCAAGGAAGCCCACGGCTTCATCGTTGGAGAAGTCAGTCTGTCGAACCCAACGCTCGGGGTTCCTCCCGCGCACGCGGAAGATCGGCTGACCTTCGTCGTCCTTTTCGGCAACCACAGTGAATCCTGCATCGTTGACAGCCAGCGGCTGCACGAGCACTCGCGGGCGCTCCGGCTGTGCGACCAGTCGACCCTGCTCCACCAGCTCGCTCAAGGCGTAAAGCACCGGGGTGAGCCCCTCGCGGCTTGCCGCAGACACAGCGAACACGGTGTAACCGCGCTCCTGCAGTTGGGCGGTCACGAATTCAGCGAGCTCGCGGGCATCGGGCAGATCGATCTTGTTCAGCACCACGATGCGGGGGCGAGTCATCAGATCGGAGAAGTCGCTTGCGTATTCAGAGAGCTCGTACTCGATGGCTTCCAGATCGCTGATGGGATCGCGGTCGGGTTCCAACGTGGCGCAGTCGATGACATGTGCGAGCACCGTGCAGCGCTCGATGTGGCGCAGGAATTCCAGGCCGAGACCCTTGCCCTTGTGCGCGCCGGGGATCAGGCCAGGCACATCTGCCATCGTGAACACCGATTCGCCGATGGTGATGACTCCCAGGTTGGGCACGAGGGTGGTGAAGGGGTAGTCAGCGATCTTCGGGCGCGCGGCAGACACCGCGGCGATCAGAGACGACTTACCGGCGCTGGGGAAACCGACCAGGCCGACATCGGCGACAGTCTTGAGCTCCATCTCGACCGTGCGCTGCTCGCCTGGCTCGCCAAGGAGGGCGAAGCCGGGGGCTTTGCGC
>RFTO01000359.1 GCA_009923375.1 Actinomycetota bacterium
TCGTCAAAGACGACTCACTTGCAGCAGGTAAAGGGGTGGCAGTCACCCTCGATCGCGCTGATGCTCGATCTCACGCCGAATCCGTGTTCGCCAATGCTGGCGGCAAAAATGTGCGCGTGTTGATCGAGGAATATCTCGATGGCCCAGAAGTGTCGCTCTTTTATCTCAGCGACGGAACAAATGTTCGCGCCCTGCTGCCGGCAACCGATTTCAAACGACTTCTTGACGGTGACGCAGGTCCCAACACAGGTGGGATGGGCGCGTATTGCCCACTGCCTTGGGCGCCGACTGACTTGGTGGACATCGTCACCCGCGACGTCGCCCAGCCAACAATTGATGAGATGCGCCGCCGCGGCACCCCTTTCATTGGCTTGCTCTACGCAGGCTTGGCGCTGACGAGCAACGGCGTGCGGGTGATTGAGTTCAACGCACGCTTTGGTGACCCCGAGACGCAAGTGGTGATGGCGATGCTGGCCACCCCCTTGTACGACATGCTTTTTGCCGCAGCCACCGGCAGCCTGGCGGAGTTGGCGCCGATCACTTGGCGTGAAGGGTCGGCTGTCTGCATCGTGCTTGCCGCGCAGGGGTATCCGCAAGCACCTCGCAGCGGTGATGTCATCCACCTCGGAGACGACTCAACGACCAGCTGGATCCTGCATGCCGGCACTGCGGTGGACGATGGGCAGCTCATCACCGCTGGTGGACGCGTGCTCTCGGCTGTGTCGGTCGGTGTGGATGCAGCGCAGGCCAGATCTCGAGCGTATGACCGAGCCCAACAGGTGTCATTCGAGGGGATGCACATGCGCGGCGACATCGCCCTCGCGGCGGCGACGGATGCGATGACCACATACGGCAGACTTAGCCCGTGACAGAGCCTGTGGTCGCCAACGTCCTGGCGATGCGATATTCCAGCAGCCAGATGCGGCACGTGTGGTCGCCCGCCCGCAAAGTGCGAATTGAGCGAGACCTGTGGGTTGCCGTACTCAAAGCCCAACACGATCTTGGATTGGATGTCCCCGAAGCTGCTATCAGCGCATATGAGGCGGTCGCAGACTCCAT
>RFTO01000360.1 GCA_009923375.1 Actinomycetota bacterium
CTTGTCGGCGCGGCACGAAGCTTGGCACGGGAGGTTGGTAGCCGTGGAATCACAGTGAATGTCATTGCCCCAGGCTTTGTGTCAACCCAGATGACAGCGCAACTGCCGGAGGCCAAACAACAGGAGTTTTTCGCTCAAGTGCCGCTGAAGCGTTTCGCAGAGCCATCCGAGATCGCCGGTGCTGCCCTGTTTCTAGCCAGCGACCAAGCAAGTTACATCACCGGCCAGCTCCTTGGTGTTGATGGTGGCTTGGGTCTGGGGCACTGACACACGCAATTGCTGGATAGTTTTTCATTGGTGCATTGACAGGAGAGAACATGGGTATCCTCGAGGGTAAGAACATCGTCGTCACAGGTGTCCTCACCGACCAGTCGATCGCTTTTCATGTCGCGCGACTTGCGCAACTGGAAGGTGCCACCGTGGTGCTGACGGGCTTTGGACGTGGAATCGCATTAACCAAACGAGTCTCGGGCCGCCTGCCAGCTCCTGCAGAAGTCTTGGAGCTAGATGTCACGAACGACGACAATCTTCGCGAACTGGCTGCCCATGTGAAGGCTGTCGTGCCCCAGGTGGACGGTGTGTTGCACTCGATTGGTTTTGCGCCCGAATCAGCGCTGGGGGGAAACTTCCTCAACACCACGTGGCCAGATGTGGCCACCGCTGTTCACGTGTCGGCCTTCTCACTGCAAAGTTTGTCCATGGCACTGCGACCACTCCTGTCATCGACTGCGAGTGTCGTCGGATTGGATTTCGACGCGCGCTTAGCGTGGCCAAAGTACGACTGGATGGGAGTGGCGAAGGCCGCACTCGAGGCGACGGCTCGCTATCTCGCCCGAGATCTGGGGCCAGAGGGGGTCCGTGTCAACTTAGTGTCGGCGGGACCTCTGCGAACTGTCGCCGCAACTCACATTCCTGGGTTCTCGCACTTTGAGGAACTTTGGCAATCGCGGGCACCGCTGGGATGGGATGTCTCCAACCCGGAGCCAGCAGCTCGAGCATGTGTGGCGCTGATGAGTGACTGGTTCCCGGCGACGTCAGGGGAGATCGTGCACGT
>RFTO01000037.1 GCA_009923375.1 Actinomycetota bacterium
CCGCCAAGTCATCGCAGCCGCGCTGCCAGGCGCGGGCCTCATCGGGGAATTCACCGAGGGGGATGGAGATGCCTAGAACGTCCTCCATTGCGTGCAGGAGGGCCAAAACAGCCTTAGGGCACGGCGACTGCGACACATAATGCGGAACCGCAGCCCACAGGGATGTGGTCGGCAGTCCGCTGGCAGCTGCTAGATGCGTGAAAACCCCTGTGATGCCGGTGGGGCCTTCATACGTCGGTGGGCGGTACCCGCACCGCTGTGCCAGGCCGGAGTCGGTGGTGCTGCCATGAATGGGGACCGGGCGGGTATGCGGTGCATCGGCGAGCATCGAGCCTAAAGCGATGAGGGAAGTTACTGACTCAGCACGCGCAATGCGCAAAATCTCCTCGCAAAATGAACGCCAACGCATGTTCGGTTCATCACCTTGGACCAAGAGGATGTCAGCGCCGGTGGAACCAACTTTTGCGCGCCTGACTGTTACTTGGGGCCACACCAACTCTCGGCCTTCCTCACCAGCGCAGACAACATAGGGGCGGTTAAATTGAAAGTCGTAGAAGTCCTCACAGTCCAAGGTGGTCACTAGGAGTGCGTCGCCGACTTCAGCTAAATGCTCCACCGCTTCAGTTGCGGCATCAGCAGCGTCATTCCATCCAGCAAACGCAGCGACTAAGACCGTCACAGGAACCCTCTCTGAAATCGACACCTTGTCGAACAGGGCACGACTTTACGCCTGTATTAGGGTGCATCACCATGACCACGCTGCCTGTTCCTACCGACCAACGTGACCAGGTTGGCCAAGTCAGCCCAGCCGGCAGCGATTCTCAACCTGCGGCAGAGACCAAGGATCTATCGCTAGGTCAAACAGTGTGTTTCGACATGGACGGCCTTCTGGTCAACACCGAACCAATGTGGTGGCGCTCTGAAGGTGAGTTGATGGCGTCTTACGGTGGCACGTGGACCGACGATGATGGACGTTTTTGCGTCGGTGGGCCACTGGAAAAGGTTGCAACCTTGATCATCGATCGCACTGGTCAAGGAGAAATCCAAGCGATTATCAGCGATCTGATCGGTCGGATGGCTCAAGCTTTGCGCACAGAACCAATCGCGATGATGCCCGGAGCTGGTGAACTTTTGCGCAGTTGTGTGGCACACGGATATCGAGTTGCACTTGTCAGCGCTTCTCCACGGATTTTGGTTGATGCGGTCCTTGAATCTATGGGGCAGGAGGCCGCCCTCTTCGAATTCTCGATTTCCAGTGACGACGTCGAGGTCTCAAAACCTGACCCCGCACCATATCTACTCGCTGCCGCCAGATTTGGTGTCACCGCTGCGGACATGATCGTGCTTGAAGATTCACCCACGGGAGTTGCTGCAGCTGTTGCCGCTGGAGCACGAGTAATCGCTGTGCCTCACCTCGTCAGCATCCCTGCAAGCTCACGCGTCGCAGTTGTTAACAGCCTCACCGAGGTCGGCGTTGAGCAACTCACATCCGCCCACCCTGGGTGACAGGCGCGGCTGATGGGGTCGGGAAGTCTTCAGCTTCCGAGCTAGAACTTCATGCAGTTGGCATCGGCGGAATCGTTCCACCCTGTTCAGGACAGTATTGATGGTGGTTGCAGAAACGACACAAGGCTGACGTCCGCGGCTGGAAAACACCTGTCTCCAGGCACTTCTTGATCGCATCCCAGAGTGCGAGCAAACGGCGCTGCGTGGCTAAGAGGTCACCCTCATCTGGTTGGTACTCCAACACACTGCCGTCACCTAGGTACATGAGTCGCAGATTTGCAGGCAGGGTGCCGTTCATACGCCACAACACCAAGGCGTAAAACTTCATCTGGAACATGGCCTTAGCCTCATATGCCGGCGCCGGCGCCTTACCTGTCTTGTAATCAATGACGCAGACCGAACCATCGGGGGAGATATCGATGCGATCAACAAATCCACGCAAGAGCAGGTCATCGCTCACCGCAACCTCAACTGGCGCCTCGCGTTGGGCAGGCTCAACGGTTCGTGGGTCCTCAAGTGCGAAGTACGACTCGACATGGGCCATGCAGCCCGTCAACCACTGATCGACTGTCAGATTGTCGAGGACTAGCGAGTAGTCGGCGTCCTTGTCGACCATGTCTTGCCACGCGGTGGCGATCATGTCTGCGGCTGCTTTCGGAGTTCGCGCCTGCGCATCCATATCGAAGAGTCGCTCGAGCACCATGTGCACCAACGTGCCACGGGCTGTTGCTGCCGTCGGTGGCTCCGGAAAGCGGTCAATGGTGCGAAAGCGGTAAAGAAGCGGGCAGGTGGTGAAGTCCGACGCGCGCGAGGGCGACAGCTTGCCAACCATGACTGGCGCGGGAGCGCCTGTAACCCCGTCGATGGACATGCGGCGTACCGTACGCTGCCGCCTCGTGACAAACCAACCCCCCACGCATACGCAGCAGGACCGCCCTATCCCTAGCGATCTAGGTGGGCGGTTGCGCGGACCGTTTCTCCAGGGCGAGCGGGTGCAACTCACCGACGTTAAGAAGCGACACAACACCATCACACTGATCGTGGGGGAGAAGTTCCACACCCATCGCGGCTGGATCGAACACGACGACATCATCGGCAGCCACGAAGGGACAGTTGTCCGTTCAACTGCATCCAATGAGTATGTGTGCTTCCGCCCGCAACTTCGCGATCTGGTTTTGTCGATGCCACGCGGCGCCACCGTTATTTACCCGAAGGATGCGGCATCAATCGTGTCCTTACTCGACCTGAGTCCGGGCGACAGGGTCCTGGAGGCGGGCGTGGGCAGTGGCGCAATGTCCATGTCGCTTTTGCGCGCAGTCGGCCCTCAAGGACACGTGCATTCTTTTGAGCGCCGTGCAGATTTCGCAGTCATCGCGCGAAAGAACGTCCACGGTTTTTTGGGGGCTGCACCACACTGGACGGTTACCGACGGCGACCTCAACGAGCAGTGGAACGAACTGTCACTGCAGCATCACACTTTTGACGGCGTCATTTTGGACATGCTTGCCCCATGGGAGTGCCTCGATACTGCTTTTGAGGCACTTCGTCCTGGCGGCACCTTTGTCGGCTATGTCGCCACCACCACCCAGATGTCCATGCTCATCGAGGGCTTGCGAGCCAGTGAGCGATTCCGAGAGCCAGTCGGTGAAGAGTTGATGTTGAGAGGGTGGCACGTGGACGGGTTGGCTGTTCGGCCAGCCCACCGGATGAACGGCCACACTGGCTTCCTGGTGAGCGCTCGGGCGATGGCCACAGGACATAGTCCTATTCGTCGGCATATCCGAGCACCTAAAGACGTCGGCAGCGCGGATACCGCCGCACCTATGTGATGTGCCACCTGACATACCGGAGGCGCAGATTGATCTGTCATAGCTGTGAAATGTGGGCGACACACACACGTCCGACTGATGCGTCTGCGCGGGATTCACGCTAGTTTCGCCCTATGTCATCAACTAAATCTCCAAGAATGTCCACAGCACGTTCCACCATCGCGGCTTTGGCAGCAACCGCAGGCCTGATGCTTGCTGGCTGCGGCAGCTCGAGCCCCACGAGTGCAGGTGCTTCCCCGACTGATACCTCGTGTGTCACAGATGTTGACTCCACTTTGGGCGCCGCTGGCGCGTACATCCATGTCACAGGCGCGTTAGGGGCGCAGCCGACGATTACTGCTGTCTGCGACGCACCGACACCGTTGTCACTCGTCACCCAAGATATTAAGGCTGGCTCAGGCGCCACGGTCGCTGCAGGCGGGGTTGTCACGGCACATTACGTCGGCTACGGAATGACGTCGCGAACGGTCTTTGATTCCTCGTGGTCCAACGGCAAGCCAATTCAGTTCAGCTTGGGTGGGGTAATCCCTGGGTGGACACAAGGATTGCCGGGCATGAAGGCTGGTGGACGTCGCGTTCTTGTGATTCCTGGAGCTTTGGCCTACGGCATGAATCCACCCACCTCGCAGATTGCACCAAATGAGACCCTGGTGTTTGTCGTGGATTTGGTATCAACACCGTGACCAACCCACCATTATCAGTATCGCTGTAGCGGGAGGTGATGTATGAGCGAGTCGGCATCGAGTCAGTCACGACGTAAGACTGAACGACTGTTGAGCTTGATGCTCCTGCTCGCAGATAAGGGTCGCCCCGTCAGCCGAGCCGAGATTTTTGAGGCGTTCCCAGAGCACTACCCAGACGCATCTGCAGCAACCCAGCGCAAGTTCGAGAGGGATAAAAAGGAACTTCGCGAGATCGTCGAGATAGATATCACTGGCGATCCGGCCGATGCCGAGTCCCAGAGTTACTCGATCGACAAGCAGCGCGTCCAAGAGTCGGAACTAGTTCTCACAGGTGACGAGGCCGCAGTGGTGGCCGTCGCTGTACACCAAGCCTATGAGCCACAGGAGGCCAGAGCGCTCACTATCGTGACAGACGGTCTTGTCGCGGCGGGGGAGCACGCAGGATTCGCTCGCGATGTCATGCACATCTCACCGCTGCCATCGCAATTGCAGGCGCTTATGCGGGCGTATCTGGCGGCAGCGGCAGTCTCATTCGACTACCGCAAGCCTGGCAGTGAGCAGCAGGAACGTCGAAGTCTGGATATCTGGGGAATCGTTGCTCATAACGGCCACTGGTACATCGGCGGCTGGGATCACGATAAAAAAGCCGCACGAGTGTTCCGGCTCGATCGCATTATGTCCGCTGTTGATCTCGGTGGGCGCGCGACTCATCGTCGACCTGAGGATTACAACCTAGTCAAAGAGGTCATGCACGAGCCGACGTCGTATGACACTGGCACTGTGCTAATCCGCAAGGGCAAGGCACTGCGACTTCGACAACGAGCCACCAAGACCGAACCCGCTGACGGTGATTGGGAACTTCTGACCCTGGATTGTCGAGACATTGAGGCGACTGCCGGACTGGTTGCAAGATTCGGTACCGATGCAGTAGCGCAGACTCCCGATGAGTTGCGAGTTCGGGTCATGGCCCGTCTGGCAACGGCTGCAGGAGTTCTTCATGAGTGAGGACTCTCAAAGCCGCGCTAAGCGCCTGCTCACTCTGGTGCCCTGGCTGAGCGCGAACAACGGCGTCACGGTTGCAGAAGCCTCGGCGCACTTCGGAATCCCGGCTGATCTTCTCATCGACGACCTTCGTCTCCTGCTCGTGACTGGGCGGCCGGGTCAGTCACTCTTCTCATTCGTCGACATCCATTTCTGGAGCGACCAGAGCATCCACGAGGATGATCGCGATTTCGACGTCCCAGAGGACACACGAATATCCGTCCGCAACGCACTTGGTTTGAGTAGGCCCCTTCGACTCGACCGCGATCACATCGATGAGATCACCGAACAGCTGAGGCTGCTCGCAGGTGCGTACGGACATGCTTCTGATGCCATAGTCACCGCCTTAGAGAAATTTGAACTACGCCTAGCTCTTCATGATCACGCAAACGTGGTGACTCGGCCAAACGCGAGCACCGCACCGCGGTCGCGGGTGCGAACCTTGGTTAAAGCTGCCATTGATGAGGGCACGTGCATCTCCATCCGTTATGCAAGTGATGACCACGATGAAGTTACCGAGCGTTCTGTCCAACCCATCAGAATGATCGTGGACGCTGATCGCACCTACATCGATGCCTGGTGTCACCTCAAGGGCGATCGCCGGATGTTCCGGCTCGACCGAATCATCGGTGGCGGGTCCAGCGCTGTGCCGCCAATCGATTTGTCGCTGGTCGACTTCGCCCCGCGACCTGCTCAACCAAGTGCTGGTGTCGTCATTGATGTGCGAATTGAGCGCGATGGGCAATGGGTGCTTCAGGAATACCCGTTCGTCGCTATCGAACAGGAAGCCGATGGAACTTGTACTGCGCAGTTGACTGTGGGCGGCCTCGACTGGGCTGTCGGGTGGTGCCTGCAACATGCGGGCTTCGTGACCCCTCTGTCACCGCAGCTCGTCGTGGATGAGACGCGGGCACGCGCACGCTCTGCGTTGCAGGCATACTCCAAAGAGGTGACAGGAAGTTCACAGGCGCATGACGGCACTGCGGCCGCCATTACTTTCGCGCAATGACAATCATTCGAACCACATGCGAGTGCTGCGGCGATGTTGAGATGCCCGCATGGGCTGCAACAGTCACACTGACCGATCTTGCTGAGGGATTCCTTCAGTTCTCATGCCCGGAGTGCGGCGGGTCAGATGAAGTCCAAGCGGACGCCGCCTCGGTCGCCTTGCTTCGCGTCGCTGGAGTTCCCGTCACCGCACCCGATGACACCATCGAGGACTACGCCGGAGAGTTTGATGAGGAATACATCATCCAAGCCTGCGCGTATTTGTCGACGTTTGACACTCTTTGCGATCACCATGCCTTGCTAGGCTGAGGTGCCGCTAAGGTTTCACGCCACGACCTGTGTGGATGCTCACCGCAGCACGCTCTTGCGGCAGACCTAAGGAGTGCGCATGTTCGGCAACTTTAAGCCAACTGAAATCATCATCATTGTCGTGATCTTGGTCTTGCTCTTTGGATCCAAGAAGCTTCCCGATGCAGCACGCAGTATCGGTCGATCGATGAGAATTTTCCGCACCGAGGTCAAGGCGATGTCCGAGGATGGTCGCAAGGACGAATCCGGGGCACCAAAGCCCGACCAGCAGTAGCCTCACATGCCAGCGCCAGCGTTGCGTTCGGCGCGGGCCGAGATGCCCCTGCTCGCGCACCTCACAGAGCTTCGCCGGCGGCTTCTACGTTCCGTCATCGCTGTCTCCTTGGCAGCCTGTGTCGCCTGGTATTACTACGACCAACTCTTTGCTGTCCTGCGTAAGCCTCTGGACCAAGCCGTCACAGCCGCGGCGCAGAACGGCACACAAGTTACGTTGTCGATGACGACGATGACCGATGCATTCACCCTACGCCTACAAGTCTCAGTGACAGCCGGTGTCATCGCCGCCGCGCCTTACCTGCTATTTCACCTATGGCGATTTGTGACGCCCGGTTTACACAAGCACGAGAAGCGCTGGGTGGTCAGTTTTCTGGGCGCTGCAACACCACTTTTTGCCTTGGGTGTCGCTTTTGCCTACAAGACGTTGCCACAAGCGCTGGTTGTGCTACTCGGGTTCACCCCTGACAAGGTGAGCAACATCATCCCGGTACCCGTATATGTGAGTTTCCTGCTCCGAATGCTGCTTGTGTTCGGTGGCGGCTTCGTCGCCCCGGTGTTCATTGTTGTTCTTAATCTGGCTGGCGTGCTAAGTGCGAAAGCATTGTTTTCGAAATGGCGCTACATCATCTTGGGATGTGCTCTCTTCGGCGCCGTGGCAACTCCCACAGGCGACCCTTTCAATATGGCGCTCGTAGCAGTGCCCATCATCGTCATCATCCTTGGTGCTGGCATGGTGTGTTGGATGAATGAGCGCCTGCGCCGCACGCGCACAACAAATCAAGAGTCACTTGCAGATGATGAGCCGAGCGTTCTTCACCCAGAGTCTCAGTAACATCAGTTTTGCACTGCCAATCGTTAGCGCTCACCGCAGCGCCGGCGTTGGTCGCCGCCTAAAGTGGGGTCGTGAGCACCTATGCCGACAAGTTCCACGCCTCGGCTGACCGAAAGAACGACCAACGATCTGGGCTAGCTCAGTTCCAGGCGCAGTTCGAGTTCGAGTTCGACACATTCCAAGTGCAGGCATGTCGTGCGGTTGCAGACGGGCTGAATGTCCTCGTTGCAGCCCCAACAGGCAGTGGCAAGACCATCGTTGCGGAGTTCGCCGCTTTCCTATGCCAGCAGAAGGGCAAGCGACTTTTCTACACAACCCCTATCAAGGCTTTAAGCAATCAGAAGTTTCAGGAATTTCGCTTGTCGCACGGGGAAGACAGCGTTGGCCTGCTCACGGGCGACAACTCAGTAAACCCCCAGGCCCCGTTGATTGTGATGACTACCGAGGTTCTGCGCAACATGATCTACGCCGATGATGGAGAACTGATCGACCTCGACGTGGTGATTATGGACGAGGTGCACTACCTCGCTGACAAGTTTCGCGGCGCCGTCTGGGAGGAGACACTGATCCACCTTCCCGAGCACGTGGCGGTGGTGGCCCTCTCTGCCACGGTGAGCAACGCAGAGGAGTTCGGCGCGTGGTTGCAGGACATCCGCGGCGATGTGGAGATCATCGTGGAGGAGCATCGACCCGTGCCTCTCCACCAGCATGTTTTCCACCAAGGCAGGCTGCTTGACCTCTTCCACAACACAGATTCAGGACGCCAGCAACGCCGGCCGATGATCAACCCTGAAATCACCTCGCTGAAGCACCGGCAGCGAGATATCGAAAAGTTCCAGCAGCAGGCAGGCAGGCGCCCCCGGGTATCCAGAACATCACGCATTGAGGTCATAGACAGCCTGCACCGCGAGTCATTACTTCCAGCCATCACCTTTATCTTCTCGCGTGCGGGCTGCGATTCCGCTGTGGATCAATGTCTTAGCGCGGGCGTACGCCTCACCTCCGCAAGCGAGCGCTTGGAAATTCGCGGCATCGTGGACGACCGATGCCGGGTTTTGCCCGATGAGGATCTCGCGGTCCTGGGCTACCTACATTGGCGCGAGGCGCTCGAGCTTGGATTCGCGGCACACCATGCCGGCATGATCCCCCTCTTCAAGGAAACAGTCGAGCACCTATTCCAACGCGGCTTCCTCAAAATGGTGTTTGCCACAGAGACTCTCGCTCTCGGCATCAACATGCCAGCCAGGACCGTCGTCGTTGAACGACTCGTGAAATGGAATGGGGAGGGGCATGTGCCGGTGACCGCCGGCGAATACACCCAACTCACCGGCCGCGCAGGTAGACGCGGCATAGATGTTGAAGGTCATGCCGTGGTGATGTGGCATGACGATCTTGAGCCGGGGACACTAGCGGGACTCGCGTCAACCCGTTCGTATCCGCTCAAGAGTTCCTTCCAACCTTCGTACAACATGGCAGTGAATCTGATATCGAAGTACGGCTTGGAGCAAGCACGTCTTCTCAATGAGAAGTCCTTCGCACAATTCCAGGCGGACCACGCGAGTCTTGGTTTGGTTGTCGCAATCGCCGATCACGACGAATCAGCAGCAGATCTAGAACCCAAAATTCACTGCCATTTGGGCGATTTCAATGAGTACGCCGCAATCACCGAGCAGCTCAGCTCATTGGAGAAGTCACTTGCGGCGACTGCCAGAAGCACCCAGGCAGC
>RFTO01000361.1 GCA_009923375.1 Actinomycetota bacterium
GGGAGTGCGGCCGCAAGTTGTTCATCGCTCATTGTGTCGAGGTCGTGTCCGGTCACAGCACTTGGAGTAGTCGAATTGTTCGTATCCGTTGACGAATCTCGCCCGAGCCCGATTTCGGCACAGATGGCTTCTGCAACCCGAGGATTGTCACCGGTGATGACTTTGACATCGATGCTGAGTGAATGCAATCGCGCAATCGCGTCTGCCACATTCGGCTTTGGCATATCGCGATAGACAAGCAGCCCTTGCACAGTGAGCCCTGATTCGCTGAATGCACTCAGCACCTCGTCGGGAGACCACTTGCGACTTGCGAGAGCCACCACACGGCTCCCCCTTGCAAACTCCCGCTCCGCCAGCGCTGCCACATCAGGCGGCAGCGCCACACACTGTGCGAAGACAGACTCCGGAGCACCCTTGACGATGAGCGTCAGCACATCGGACGCATCAACCGCTTGGTGAGCGACAACGGATGAGCGTTGCCGCTCGTGGTCAAAGGGCAGAAACTTCAGGACGCGGTCGCTATGCAGTGAAGCAATGTGCGTGGGAGTTGCAGCCGACCACAGCGCTCGGTCGAGCGCTGTATGACCGGCTTGGATGTGTTCAGTGGAGTGGCTGCTTGCGGTTGCAAGTAGCGCCAAGTGAAGTGTGTCGTCATCGGCAATACCAGCCGAGTTGACGGCGTATTCAAATGACAACTCACCTTGGGTGAGGGTGCCGGTCTTGTCGGTGAAGAGCACCTGCACATCACCAAGGTCTTCAATGCTGATGAGGCGTTTGACGATGACTCTGCGCTCTGCGAGCAGGCGCGCTCCTCGACTCAAGCTGATGGTCACCACCGCGGGCAACATCTGTGGAGTGATGCCGACCGCAATGGCAAGTGAAAACAACACCGCATCAAAGACTGGGCGATGCAAGGCGATATTTGCTAGGAAGACAAAGGACATGAGAATGGCCGCCATGACGAGGAGCAGCGAAGAAAATCGCTTGAGTCCTACCTGAAAACCAGTCAAACCTTGGGTCAAGCCAAGTTCAAGTGCAAGTGAGCCAAAGT
>RFTO01000362.1 GCA_009923375.1 Actinomycetota bacterium
CATGGGAGTGACATCGAACAAAGGGTGCACCGGCCCATGGGAACCGGTCGACACCGAAAAGGTGCACTATGAATTTACCGGCTGCCCCGATGATGCGAAGGTGTACAACGAGGTCGTCTGGGGCGATTCCGAGGACATCACCTTTGGACAATACAACGAAATCTGCGCTGGCGCGTATCTCGACATCACGGTAGGCATGCTCCTGGAGGTGGTGATCGGCCCGATGCTGGAGGTATGCGTCGGCGGATCCTTCGAGATGGCGGGCATGCCGGCCGCCGTGTGGAAGCTAGGGGGCCTGATTCCTCAAACCAGCGAGTGGGTTGCCGCCCAGTACGACATCGTATTTGGGACCTATTACGAGACGCTGTACGACGGGGCGATGTACTACTGGCAGCCTGCCGATGATGAGGCCTTTACTATTCATGAAGATTGGGTCACTGACGGCACGACGCTCGATAAGATCGAAGTGCACGGAAATCATGCCGAGGTTGTCGGCTCGAAGGAGATCCAGGCCGTCGGTACGGGGGGCATTCGCTATATCGCCGCCAACACGCTTGGGGTCATCAATCCAATTACGATCGTGGGAGCAAGTGTGCAGTTCAATGCAATTACCGACGCGACTGTCGCCGTTACGCTTGGGAATCTTCAACTGTCGGGCGTCAGCGCCAGCCTTCAGGCCAGCACTTCCTGTAGCGTGAATGCACTCGACTCGCAGTTGCTCGTGGCGAGTGACACCATCACCGCTTCCTCCAGCACGTCATTGAAGCTGAACGCTGCATTGCAGGAATGGGGACAGCCGGGTGTCGAGCAGCCGCCGCCGGCAGTTGAGGATGAGGATGAGGACGACGATGTGCCAGACGAGGAGTTTGAAGATGTCGAGGACATGCCGTATTTCGATGCGCTTGAAGGTCTAGTTTAGAAAGGTCACTTCCTTCATCGATGAAAGTCCATAACCTCAATCCAGATGTCCTCGCCGCAGGCTGGGTCGTCGGCCAACTCGCCGACACCGTGCAGCCCTTTATCCCCGGCCTAACCGGGTCGTTTTTTGTCA
>RFTO01000363.1 GCA_009923375.1 Actinomycetota bacterium
GCGACGGGCGAGGCCGCCTTCAAGGGCGCGCTCTTCCAGTCGATGATCGCGGGCGCGCTCAACATGCAGTCCGTCGTCGAGGCGCACCGCGGCCGGATTCGCGTCGAGAGCGCGCCGGGCAAGGGAACGGCGGCCATCTCCGGCAACACGCTTACCTACACGCCTACTTCGTCCGCCTCAGGCACCGACAGTTTCGTCGTGACGGCATCTGACGGCAAGGGTGGCAGCGCTACCCAGATGGTTAATGCGACGATTGACGATTATCCAAATACCACTGGCTCTTCCGGCATTGTTACCGTCGGCGGAGGTGCTTCTGCTGGATCAATTGATTTTGCCAGCGATACAGATGTGTTCAAGGTCACGCTGACTGCGGGAGAGACCTACCGATTTGACATGATAGCCACTTCGGGGGGGCTCGATCCATACCTGTATTTGTTCAATTTGTCCGACCAAACACTGACCCAAGTCGCTTCTAACGGCGATAACGGCTCATCGAAGAACTCTCAGTTCACATACTCGGCGCTGGCCAGCGGAACATACATCCTGCTGGCGCAGGACACAGCTTCCAACCTTGGATCTTATAACCTTTTGGTCGAGCGCCCCAACCGTTCTCCTTCCTTCTCATTCGCTTCTCAATCGGTCTCCACCAACGAAGACACAGCGAAGGCGATCACGCTTGCGGCAACTGACGCTGACAGCGATCCGCTGACCTATACCACCGCTTCTGCCGCCAATGGCACTGTCACTGTATCGGGCACAGTCGTAACCTACACGCCCAGACTTAACTTCAACGGCTCCGACAGCTTCGTTGTGACAGCCTCTGACGGCAAAGGCGGGACTGCAACCCAGACGGTCAATATCACTGTCGCCGCTTTTGAGGATCAAGCAACTGGCAGCATAAGCATCAGCGGGACAGCCTCTCAAGGGGGCAGCGTGACTGCAAACGTGTCTGCTATTGACGTTGACGGTGCAATTACAGGGGTGAGCTATCTGTGGCAGATGTCGTTGGACGGGGTATCTGTCTGGACGAACCTCAACGCTGCCACCTCTG
>RFTO01000364.1 GCA_009923375.1 Actinomycetota bacterium
GACATCATCGATTCCACTGAAACACATGATGCAGAACTTCGCGGCATGGGCACGACTCTCACATCCGTGACCATCAGCGGCAACGCACTTGTTGTGTGCCACATCGGAGATAGTCGGGCTTACCTCCTACGCGATGACGTGCTGCTGCCACTGACTGTTGATCACACATTCATTCAGTCGCTGCTCGACAGCGGGCGTATCACCCCGGAACAAGCAGCCCATCACCCACAACGTTCGGTCATTTTGCGCGCCCTTGGTGGCGGTTCGGCCACGGCAGACATCTCGGTGCGCGATTTGCAAGTTGCGGATCGGGTGCTGCTGTGTAGTGATGGTCTTTCTGGCGTGGTGCCCAATGACATGCTCGAGCGGGTTTTGCGTGCGTACGAGGATCCGACGGCCGCGGTCCAAGCACTTGTAGACCTCGCACTCCTCGCAGGAGCACCCGACAATGTGACGGTCGTTGTCGCGGATGTTGTTGACACACCCGCCCCAGTTCACGACATCGACATCGTGGTCGGCGCAGCAAGTGAAGTGAGAAATCAGCAGGCGCTTCGCTCAAACGCGATTCGTGAACGACTCATGGCAATCACTGGTCGTAGCGCAGATGCGCACTATGCCCTTAGCCGCGCAGTCTCGAGAACCTTCATCGCAGGTTTTTGGCAGCGCTACAAATTGCCACTTGTCTTTCTCGCCGGATTGCTCGTGATGGTCGCAATCATGCGCGTCTGGATTTTCTCTCAGTGGTGGGTGGGCGTTGAGCACGGGCAGGTTGTGATTGGTCAGGGTATTTCTAAACCAGTTGTGGGCTTGAAATTGGGCAAGGTGCGCGTGCATACCACCATCGCAGTGTCACAACTACCGGCATATGACCGCACGCTTTTGCGAGATTCCATCTCTGCGCGCTCACGCGAAGATGCAGAAATCATTGCATCGCGCTTGGGGTGTCGGACGACGCCAGTCTCCGCTGAATGTCGTCCATAGGTCTGTGATGTCACCAGTCCATCTGCGCCGGCGTGAACTCGGCTTGCTCTTCATCGTCTTTCTCATCGT
>RFTO01000365.1 GCA_009923375.1 Actinomycetota bacterium
GTTTCATCTGATGATGTCGTGGTGCTCATCGTCACTGCAGTTCTTACGATGTCACTCCTTGCCATATTCGGAGCAGAGATGTTGTCTGTTTCCATTGATGCAGATTCCGCAGCAATCAAAGGGATTCGCGTACGCCTCATGAGTACCTTGCTGGCAGTTCTTGCTGCCGTGACGGTGGTGATTGGGATGCGTATCGTTGGGTTGCTCCTTGTGAGCGCCATCATGATTGTCCCCGTTGCGGCAGCGCAACAAGTGAGCTCGTCATTTCGGCGAACCATGGTGTTGGGAATGTCAATAGGCGTTGTCTGTGCAATCGCTGGTGTGAGCCTTGGCTTCTATGTGTCCGTGCCTCCGGGGCCGGCCATCGTCTTGTTGTCGCTCGCGGCATTCGCTGTCATGGCCACCATTGGTGGTCGCAATCGCCGACTCCGAAATGCGTTGGCGTCATGACAAATCAACGCAAGAACACGACGAAGCGTCCCGCGGAACCACGGCGAACCAGACAGCGGCAGTCGGTCATGGATGTGCTGAAGACACACAACGACTTTGCAAGTGCCCAGCGCATCCACGCCCTGCTTTCGACACATGGGCATGATGTCGGTTTGGCTACGGTCTATCGGACCTTGTCGCAGTTGCTCGCGGTCGGCGAGGTTGACACCATCGTCTCGGATGCTGGTGAGTTTCTCTATCGCCGTTGTTCATCGGCACATCACCATCACCTTGTGTGCCGCCGCTGCGGAACCACCGTCGAAGTGCAAGACCACCAGGTTGAGCAGTGGGCAGAAGCAGTGGCACACGCACATGGCTTTGCTGATGTGCAGCACAAAGTTGAGGTCATCGGCATATGTGGTGCTTGCAACGCCTGAACTCGAGATGGAACAACGCTTTTCTTCTCAGCGGTTTACCATGACGCTATGAGCCTGGTGAAAATCATCGCCGAACCTACGGCCGATCGACCTGTCTTGGTGCACGCGTTGGCAGGATTCCTTGATGCTGGGGCCACAGGTCGTATCGCGATCTCCCACATGATTGAGACTCTTGACTGCAGGC
>RFTO01000366.1 GCA_009923375.1 Actinomycetota bacterium
TTCAGTGCGTTCACTGTTAGGCGATTAAGGCTCCAAGTGAGGGAGTGCTGCCTCCGCAGATTCGCGACCACCGAGTCGCGCCGGTGCCAACTCGGCGATGTACATCGCAGCAAGCACCAACGCCCCACCACCGATTTGTAGGGCTGTGATGCGCTCGTGCAACACAGTGCCGGTCAACGTGGCGAAGAGCGGCTCGGCGGTCATGATCACCGCGGCTTGAGTAGCAGGCATCAGTCCCTGTGCCCACGTTTGCGCTAAAAAGCACACAACAGTTGCGAACACTGCGAGGAATGCGATGGCCAGCCACTGACCGCCGCCAAAGTTGAAACTCGATGCACTCGGCGCGCCATCGAAAATGCTGGTGGAGATGATTTCACCAAATGCAGTCACCAGAATCTGGATTGCGACGAGGGACACGGTGGTCGCAGGAGTGGACCAGCGGGCGAGCAACACGATTTGAATTGCGAAGGCGAGTGCGCAACCGAGGACGTAGATCGCGCCGGTGTCGATGCGGCCGCCTTTGAGCGTGAGCCCGGCTAGCCCAATGGTGGCGATGGCGATAGACACCCACGCCACTGGGCCGATATGCGTCTTGAACCACCATGCGGCCAGAAGTGGAGTCAGGACCACGAACAAGCCGGTGATGAATGCCGCGACGGTAGGAACCGTGCCGAGATCCTGGCCCTGGGTCTGCAGGAAGTAACCGATGCCGAGCGCGATGCCGATGATGACGCCGTGGCGCCAGGTTTGCCTACTCAAGCCTCGCAACGCGCGAGGTCGCACGGCAAGCAGACACACAAGCGCGATGATGAAACGGATGGCGAGAAATCTGTGCACCGGCACTGTGTGCACGACGTAGTCGACCACGGCGAAAGTGGAACCCCAGATCACCGTTGCGGCGATAAGCACTGCCGTGGCATAACCGCGGTTGCGGCTCCAGTGAGTGCGTGCAGTGGTGATGGCCGTGGTCATGGGAGTCAATTCGGATTCGGATGTGTTGTCGGAAGGATGCGGTTGCGCACAGCGCAGCGCGTCAGAGTCCGCCGGTGG
>RFTO01000367.1 GCA_009923375.1 Actinomycetota bacterium
CTTCTCGTCAATCTATGTCGCCTCATCTCTGCTGATCTATCTGCCTCCGCTGCGCATCGGTAAAACCGAAGATGATGCGACTGCGCGTGCGCACATAGCGCAACAACTCCCGTTGCAGCACCATCAGCGCGGTGCGCAAATCGTGTGAGAGGGTGAACTCGCCGATGCCCTGAGGCGGAGTTGCAACGGGCAGTCGAGTCACCGTGCTCATTGCGAATCACCTACCCACAACCCAACACATTCCCCGTCGCACACACTCCGCAACACATCGGCATACGCCGCTGGCGAGGTGCAAGAAATCGCGTGAACACATCTGCTCATCGGTAGTGACCCCCCACATTGAGTTTGCGCATAGTCATGGGCGCGCTCTGTTCATCGCGAATCAACCGCCCCGTGTGATGCAAGAACACATCATCCAAACTGGGTTGGTGCACATGCACATATGTCACGCCGCCGCCAACTGTCTGCACCAACCGCGCCACCTGTGATTCCCCATCGCGCACGGTGATGCGCACCACCCCGTCGTCCTCATCTGCGGTGAATCCTGCGGCCCGCAGACGACGAACAGACAGTTCATCGTCGTCAGTACGCAACTCGACCGTGTCTTCGGCAAGAGCTGCTTTCATTCGTGCAGGTGTGTCAACCGCGACCAGGCGGCCGTAGTCGATGATGGCCAAACGGTCAGCGATTTCTGCTTCTTCCATGTAGTGAGTGGTGAGGAAGATGGTGATGCCCTCCTGCTCACGCAGTTGCAATACGTCCTGCCACATCAACGCACGCGTTTGTGGGTCCAATCCCAGCGTTGGCTCATCGAGGAACAACACCGACGGTGTGTGAAGCATTGCTCGCGCCACCTCAAGCCGACGAGCCATGCCGCCAGAAAATGTTGAGACGAGGTCGTTTGCTCTGTCCGCGAGTTGCACAGCGCGCAATGCGCGATGAATTCGTGAGTCGCGTTCTGCTCGCGGCACGCGATACATCACCGCGTGAAAGCGAAGATTCTCCTCAGCGGTCAGTTGTTGATCCAATGTGGTTTCTTGAAACACCAA
>RFTO01000368.1 GCA_009923375.1 Actinomycetota bacterium
ACAACATGCAACTGACCCTTGGTGAGCGTGCCGGTTTTGTCGAACACGATCATGCTGATTCGGCGCGCTCGCTCAAGGACTTCTGGTCCACCGATGAGGATGCCCAACTGAGCCCCGCGACCAACTCCTGCCAACATCGCTGTCGGTGTGGCCAATCCCAGTGCACATGGGCAGGCAACAACAAGCACAGCCAATGCAGCTGTCACCGCGGTGCTTGCGTGGCCAGTCAGTGCCCACGCACCAGCCGTAATCACAGCAATTCCCAACACAATCGGGACAAAGATGCTCGAGATGCGGTCAGCGAGTCGTTGCGTTTGCGACTTCTTGGAATGTGCCTCGCTCACCAGCGCGGTGATACGAGCGAGGCGGGTCGCGGCACCAACAGCAGTCGCGCGGATTGTGATGCGTCCATTCACTGCGACGGTGCCACCAGTGACCGCACTGCCGGCAGCAACATCAACGGGGACGCTCTCACCGGTGAGCATCGATTCATCGACGGCACTTGCACCCGACAGCACAACGCCATCGACGGGGATGATGTCACCAGGATTCACCATCAGGGTATTCCCGACCACGACGAATTCAGTGGGGATGGATTCGTACGACCCGTCATCGCTGACACGAGTTGCGGTTGGTTCTTGCACATCAAGCAGTGCGCGGATGGCGGCGCCAGATTCACGGGTGGCTCGGTGCTCGAGTAGCCGCCCGAGCAGCAAGAACACTGTGACAGCAGCAACAACTTCAAACCACACATGCGCTGTGTTGCTGTGTGCTATGGCATGTGATTGCTTTGCGAGCAATGCATATGCACTGCCAAACCATGCGGCGAGGATGCCAAGGGACACGAGTGTGTCCATGCTCGAAGATCTGTGGCCGAGTTGGCGCCACGCAGCAGTGTGGAAGGGCAGCGCACACCACAATGCAATCGGGGTCGCAAGCGCGCCAGCCCACCACTGCCACCCGATGAACTGCCATGGCGACACCATGCTCAGAAGAATCACGGGCAGACCAAGAATCGTCGCAACAATGAGTCGTCGGCGAAGGTCGGC
>RFTO01000369.1 GCA_009923375.1 Actinomycetota bacterium
AGATGTGTATAAGAGACAGACTCATGGCCGACTCCATTCATCGGGAGGATGATGCTGTGTTTGTATTCGATCCTGCGACCGGTCTATGGGACTCATCAGAGATCGCACTCTATGCCGCGGTTCATCGACACAAGGCGGCACTGATCTTCCACACGGTGGGCGATACGGGAATGAAGACGACGTTGAACTATGGCGGCTCGACGCGACACATCAAGAATATGCTCTTCCATCTGAAGTCGCTGTTGCCTAATGAGCAGTTCATTCAGCGTAACATCGAAGCGTCGCTACCCTATCTGTTGTTCAGCGATGGCATCTTCCATATTCCGACGGGGGTCTTTACGGCTGGGTTCGACGAGGCGCGGGTCTTTACGGCGCGGATTGCACGCCCTTTTCCTCTGGCTTCTTATCGGGATCGTGCTCTGGAAGCCGACATCAATCGCCGACTGTTTGTGGAGCCGCTGCAGACGGCTGAGGTGGGACGCTATCTCAAGATGCGGCTGGCGCGGTCCATTGCGGGATGCTATCGTGACAAGAAGTTCGTCTGTTGTATCGGGGAGGCGGATTCCAGCAAGGGCACCATCACTTGCGCCATGCGTGCTGCGTTCGGCGGTTACGTTGTGGAGTGGGATGCGAATCATCTCAAATACAATAGTCGCAGTGGTGCCGATGAAGCCAAGAAACTGTCGTGGGTCTTTCCCATGCGGGATGCACGGTTGGCGATTTCGAATGAGTGTCGCATGGACAAAGTGCCGATCGATGGGAATCTGCTCAAGTCGCTGTCCTCAGGAGGTGACGTCATTTCGGCGCGGCAGAACTTCAAGGATGAGGTGCCGCTCGTGCTGCGGTCGTCGTTCATATACATGGGGAATGACATGCCTGAGATTACGCCGAAGGATAGTGGGATTAAAACGCGGGTGCGCGTGGTGCGGTTCACGAAACGGTTTGTGGAGACGCCGGTGTTGCCTACAGAGCTGCTGGCGGATCCGACTATCAAGACACGGCTGAGTTCGGAT
>RFTO01000370.1 GCA_009923375.1 Actinomycetota bacterium
GCTGGCAGCACAACTCCAGCTGGCAGCACAACTCCAGCGAGTGTTGAACAGCTCGCTGAAATTTCCGCGAGTTGGGCTCGTGTTCTTGATTGTGTCCGTGATGAAAGCCGCGTCTCGTGGAGCTTGCTGAATGGCACAAGTGCAATGCCAGTGACAGCTGGTGTGCTGCAGGTATTGATGTCATCGGCCGCGATTGTGGCCAATGCCCAGCAACGCGGTGTAGACAAAGTTGTGCAGTCAGCGATTGCCACGACTTTTGGTGCACACATGCGCATTGAATTTGCCATCGCCAGCGCTGATGCAGCTGTCGATGAAACCGCCGGTGCCCGTGATGATGATGAAGAAATTGCATCCAAGGCGGCATCAGTTGATGACATTGCCCGATTGCTTGGCGGAAAGGTCATCAGCGAGTTCGAAAAGAATGAGCGCAGCTGACCCATGTATGAAGGCATAGTTCAGGACTTGATTGATGAACTCGGTCGCTTGCCGGGCATCGGTCCCAAAGGTGCGCAGCGGATTGCTTTCCACCTGTTGCACGCAGACACTGCTGAGGTCCAGAAGTTGGCCGACCTGCTCACCGAGGTGAAGGCGCAGGTGAAATTCTGCTCGATTTGCTTCAATGTCTCGGCACAGGAACTGTGCCGAGTATGTCGCGATGCACGCCGAGATCTCACAGCAATTTGCGTCGTAGAAGAATCCAAAGATGTCATCGCAATTGAAAAGACTCGTGAATTTTCAGGTCGATACCATGTTTTGGGTGGCTCGCTCAGCCCCATCGATGGAATCGGACCGGATGACCTACGCGTCAAGGAACTGCTGACTCGCCTTGCCGATGGCGTCGTGACTGAAGTCATCATCGCAACTGACCCGAATCTCGAAGGCGAAGCGACTGCCTCATATCTTGCCCGACTTCTCACTCCGATTGGTGTGACGGTGACACGACTTGCAAGTGGTTTGCCAGTTGGTGGAGATTTGGAATACGCCGACGAAGTCACTCTTGGTCGCGCATTTCACGGCCGACGGA
>RFTO01000038.1 GCA_009923375.1 Actinomycetota bacterium
CCTTCAATTGTGAGGCGCTCATTGAGTCGCTTTTGCACCTTGCCGATGATCTCCGTGAGCAATCCGATTCCCCGGAGTGCGAAGTACTCGCATTGCAGGGGGATAAGCACTGAGTCTGCGGCGGTCAAGGCGTTGACTGTCAGCAAACCGAGTGTGGGTTGACAATCGATGAGGATGTAGTCGTAATCATTCAGCGCTGGGGCGAGTGCCCGCGCAAACGTCTGTTCGCGGGAGATCTCATTGGACAGCGCAATTTCCGCCCCAGAAAGGTCGATGTTGCTGGGGAGAATGTGCAAGTTATCCATCTCAGTCGGCTGGATTGCCTCTGCCAAGGATGACTGCCCCAACAGAACGGACAGAACGGTGTTTTCCAACTGGTGGGGTTGCAATCCAAGTCCCACTCCCAATGCTCCTTGTGGATCGAAATCCACGAGAAGGACTTTGCGACCGTATTCGGCCAGCGATGCGCCAAGGCTGATCGTGGTGGTCGTCTTGCCCACCCCGCCTTTTTGGTTACAGACAGCAATGACGCGGGCCAGGCCAGGCGTCAGTCTCGGTCCTGGAATGGGGAAGTTAGGGACGGCTGTGGCTGGCGCAGAGCCTGACACTGAGGCAAGCACAGAGCCGGGTACAGCTGCTAGGTGCGTGGCAGCGGCGGATAGCGCCTGCTCCACGGCAGGGTCAGTGACAGTGACGCTGCCGTTGTCTTGATCTCCATCGCTCGATGCCATCGTGTGTTCCTCCTGCGCGAATCTTGTGGCGACACCCTACGCACCGACGGGCAGCCAGGGGAAGGCGGTACGGTGCGCTATATGTCGGAAACCTTGGCTGTGTCGCAGAGTGCGGGGCAGGAACCTGGATTCCGGGTGCATTTGGCCGAATTCGAGGGGCCGTTCGATCTACTCCTGCAGTTGATTTCCCAACAACGGCTAGACGTCACCGCAGTGGCACTGCATGCGGTGACGGACGAGTTTCTCGCATACGTGCGCACTGCAGGTATCGAATGGGACCTTGACGAGGCAACAAGCTTCTTAGTCGTGGCGGCCACGTTGCTCGACCTTAAGGCGGCGCGCTTACTGCCAGGTGGGCAAGTGGAGGATGACGAGGACCTCGCCTTGCTTGAAGCTCGGGATCTCTTGTTCGCGCGCCTTCTCCAATATCGCGCATTCAAAGAGGTTGCTGGTGTCTTTGCCTCGATGATGGAACAAGCGCCGTTGCGGATACCCAGGTCGGTTGGCTTGGATCCCGCATACGCCAGCGTGATGCCCGAGGTGTTTCTCGGACTGGGTGCTGACCAATTTGCCAGGCTTGCTGAGTTTGCGTTGGCCCCGAAGCCGCAGGAGACAGTTGGCCTTGGTCACCTGCACTTGGCGAAAGTGTCCGTACGCGAGCAAGCTGCAATCCTCGTTGAACGGCTGCGTGCCCACGGACCGGCAACCTTCAGAGACTTGGTGGCTGACTGCGATTCGCTCGCGTATGTCATCGGTCGCTTTCTAGCATTGCTGGAGTTATACAGGGATGGTGTCGTGCTGTTCGAGCAAGAGTCAGCGCTCGGCAGACTGCGAGTGACTTATGTCGAGGGCGCCGTGGCCCACGACTCGGAGATTGAGGAATACGACGAGGAAATCGAGGATGCCGATGAGTGGACACGAGATCAAGGACAGTGATGGCATGGGTGACGCGAATTTGGAATCGGCCACACTGTCAGATGCGATAGCAGCAGAGGTTGAAGCGGGTCTGGGCGCACCGACTTTGGCCGCGGCACTCGAAGCGCTGTTACTCGTCTCTGATGAGCCTGTTTCCTCTGCTGTGTTCGCGGACTTTCTCAAGACTGATGAGAATGACGTCATCACGACTCTGACGGCTCTTATGCGCGATTACGCCGCCGCCGACCGTGGTTTTGAGCTTCGACAGACAGCCGATGGTTGGCGCATGTACACCGCAGTGACCTGCTCAGACTTGATGACTCGCTGGGCTCGGGACGGACAGCGGGCTAAATTGACGCAGGCCGCGCTGGAGACATTGGCGGTTATCGCCTACAAGCAACCGATGACCCGCGCCCGAATCGCGGCAATTCGCGGCGTGAACGTGGATGGTGTGGTGCGATCCTTGGTGGCGCGCGGTCTTATTACGGAATCCGGCACTGACGAAGCATCGCAGGCCATGCTCTACCGCACGACTCCCTTGTTCTTAGAGCGTCTCGGGGTGGAAGCCCTCAGCGAACTGCCGGCGATCTCTCCCTTGCTGCCGGATATCGACGACGCTGTCGATCTCTTCGATGCAATGAATGCGAGCTGATGATGGTGGCACAAGAAGAGGGCATCCGCCTTCAAAAGGTGATGGCGGCAGCGGGGGTCGGCTCTCGGAGGCACTGTGAGATGCTGATTGAGGAACGTCGCGTCAGCGTGAATGGTCGCACCGTGACCGAACAGGGAATGCGCGTCGATCCGAGCCGCGACATCATCCATGTTGATGGACAGCGAGTTGCGGCGGCAACCGGACATGTGGTCATCGCCCTCAATAAGCCCGCCGGTGTGGTCACCACTATGACCGACGACCTTGGCCGCAGATGCGTCGGTGATTACCTCGCACACCGCAGTGAACGCCTTTTTCACATCGGTCGACTTGACCAAGACACAGAAGGATTGCTCCTGTTCACAAACGACGGCGAACTGGCGAACCGTGTTGCACATCCAAGGCATGCCATCACCAAGACATACATCGTCACTGTCGCTGGAATCCTGCCGCGCGAAGTGGGCAGACAACTGCGCGAGGGCATTGAATTAGAAGACGGCATGGCGAAGGTGGATGACTACAAGATGCTCCAGGCGCTGCCTGGCACGAGCATGGTTGAGATTGTCATTCATGAGGGTCGCAAGCGCATTGTGCGTCGCATGTTTGACGAGTTGGGGCACCCGGTGCAACGCCTAGTGCGTACGAAGGTTGGCCCGATTCGCCTGGGAGATCAACGCCAGGAGACTTTGCGTGTGTTATCTGCTGCGGAAGCTGGGTCCTTGTACTCGGCTGTCGGACTGTGACACAAGACGACACCGTACTCTTGCCGATTATGACGCAGAGCCCGGATAGTCACCTTGACGAAACAGGGGGACTCTTGGCGGGAACTAGTGCCAGGGACAGTCGCAGTGTGGTTGTCGCCATCGATGGCACGAGTGGAAGTGGAAAATCCACGACTGCCAAGGCGCTTGCCGAGCTCCTCGCCGGTGACTACGTTGACACTGGCGCGATGTATCGAGCCATTACATGGTGGATGCTTCAACAGAACATTGACGTACACGATGCAGCTGAGGTCGGCCGGCAAGTGGGCAATGCGCGGGTAGAAATTTTCGCAAGTCCGAGCAGCTTCTCAGTGCGATGCAACGGGGTTGACGTCTCAGCGGATATCCGCAGTGTCCACGTCACAGAGGCTGTCTCCGCAGTTGCTGCTGTACCTGCCGTGAGGGAAACCTTGTGCGCTTATCAACGAGACCTTGCGGGATCGGCTAAGCGGCGAGGTTCGGCGATGGTGATGGAGGGGCGGGACATCGGTAGCGTGGTGCTACCAGACGCAGAAGTGAAGATTTGGTTGGAAGCGGACCTCGCAGCGCGGGCAAAGCGTCGTGCCGCCGAGGGTGAAGGCCCTGTTGCGGCTACAACCGAAAGGCTCATCAGCCGAGATGAACGAGACGCGACGCGCGCAGTGTCCCCAGCGCAGATGGCGCATGATGCAGTGTTAATCGATACCACTTTCGCAAGTGTTGACGAGGTCGTCGCCACAGTCTTGGAGATGGTCCATGTGCGCATGGGCACCAACGCAGGAGGTCCCCATGTCGCAACGTGATGATGAAAACGACGCAGCCATGGGAAGTCAGGTGGACGATCACCAAGAGGTCGATTTCGAGACCGAGGTTGTGTGGACTGCTGGTGACCCCGAAGTCGGCGCCACCTGGGTGTCCAATGACGATGACGACGACGGCCCGAGTATGTGGACCCCTGCTGTTGATGGTGAGTTCGATGAGGATGCTGCTGCATTACTCGACCAGCTAGGGATCGACTTTACAGATGGATGGCAAGCGTCTGAGACTCTTTCACTGCCCGTGGTGGCAGTTGTGGGTCGACCAAATGTTGGAAAGTCGACGCTCGTCAATCGCATCATCGGCAGACGCGAGGCCGTGGTGGAGGACATGCCCGGTGTGACTCGCGACCGTGTGCGTTACGACGCTCAATGGGCAGGGCGCGATTTCATTCTTATGGACACAGGCGGATATCAAGACACTCGCGATGAGCTCACCGCTGCCGTATCGGCACAAGCATTGCGAGCGATCAATGAAGCCGATGTCGTCATGTTCATCGTTGATGCCACTGTCGGCGCTACTGATGCAGATGAGGCTGTCGTCGCAGTTCTGCGACGCGCCAAGGTGCCGGTGGTGTTAATCGCCAACAAGGTCGACGATGAACGCACCGAATCCGATGCAGCCGCACTGTGGAGCATGGGATTGGGAGAGCCATGGGCTGTGTCCGCTCTACATGGCCGTGGCAGCGGAGACGCGTTGGACGCTGTGGTGGCGGCGCTGCCGGAGGTAAGTCGTCATGCGGCGCGCGAGCACGGTCCATACCGCATTGCTCTTGTCGGGCGACCAAATGTGGGCAAGAGCAGTCTGCTCAACTCGCTGGCGGGGGAGACCAGAGTGGTGGTGCACCACATCGCCGGCACCACGGTGGATCCAGTCGATGAAGTAGTCATGCTGAATGATGAGCCGTGGCTCTTGGTAGATACCGCGGGAATTCGCCGTAAGGTCGATCATGCCAGCGGTCATGAATGGTATGCCTCACTGCGGACGCACACCGCACTGGAACGGGCTGACGTGGCCTTGGTCGTTATCGACGCGTCACTGCCATTGGCCGAGCAGGATGTCCGTATCGCGTCCATGGCAGAGGAGGCGGGGCGCGCGGTTGTCGTGGTGTTTAACAAGTGGGACCTCGTGGATGAAGATCGACAGAAGCAGGTTGAACGCGAGTACGAATTAGATTTGCAAATGATCAGCTGGGCACCGCGCATCAACATTGCCGCCACCACCACATGGCACATCAACCGAATCCTGCCTGCACTTCGCACGAGTCTCAAAGGTTGGGAGACGCGGGTTCCCACGAGTCAGCTCAATAGGTTCATCGCCGAACTCGTGGCCGAGCACCCACACCCAGTCCGAGGTGGAAAGCAGTCGAAAATCATGTTCGCCACCCAAGCTGGTGTGCGTCCACCGAGTTTCGTGCTGTTCACATCCGGTCCCATCGATGCGGGATACCGTCGTTTCGTGGAGCGTCGCCTGCGCGAGAAGTTCGGATTTGAGGGCTCGCCAATTCGTCTGATGGTGCGTGTTCGAGAGAAGCGCAAGCCGCGCACCTGATCACAGCTGACGTCTGGGCGCAAACCAAACGACGAGCAGGTGGCTGACAGCCTGCGAACTGCGTGAATCTCACTACTGAACGGGCGTACCTGTCAGCTGGAGGTTGGCTGTCAACGAGCGCACTGCGTGAACCACGCCCCACCGTTCACTGCATCGGCGCAGTTCCTCCGTGTCGTGGACCTGAAGCGGCAGATCGGGCCACACCTCACCCAGTGGCACATTGACCACGGCGGTGGACACGTGCACGAGGGCGTCGAGTGTGGGCTCGGCTTCGAGTAATCGCTTGCGCACGGCGGGCTTCATCGGTGACGTCGGGTCTGCAGCGGCACGTCGGATTCCATCAAGGTTCGAATACTCAGCTAGCAACGAAGCCGCAGTCTTCGCGCCGATTCCAGGCACGCCAGGCAGGCCATCGCTGGCATCACCTCGCATGGTTGCGTAGTCGCGGTACTGGTCTGCGCGGACACCGTACTTAACCATGATCGCACCATCGTCGAGGCGCTCAATATTGCTGATTCCTTTTGCAATCGACAGTAGAACCACGTCTGCGGCATCATCCACGCATTGGAGTAAGTCACGATCTGAGGTGACGATGTCCGCGCCGGTGTAGCCCAATGATTGCGTGAATGCCGCCGCAGTGGCTATCACGTCATCGGCCTCGAAATCGTCGTGCCCGAGGCGACAGACGCCCATCGCATCGAGAATCTCGGCTAGCCCCTCGACCTGTGGTGAGAGGGTGTCGGGCTCAGCCTCAGTCCCGTCCTCCGCAATCCGATGGGCCTTGTATGCGGGCCACGCCTGAACCCGGAAATGCGGTCGCCAATCGCTATCCCAAGCGCAGATGAGTCCCGCTGGGCGGTAGGTCGTGACTAGGCGGTTGAGGAACTCGCAGAATCCCCGAATCGCATTGTGTGCGGTTCCGTCAGGGGCGGTCATGGTTTCGGGAAGCGCGTAGAAGGCACGGTAATAGAGCGTCGCGGAGTCGACGATCATTAAACGTGGGGAGGTGGTCGCCTGCGGCGGCGTGGTCTGTGTCACGGGCATCATCGTCTCGCATATTCACAGGCAGCGCTACGGTTAGTGCCCGTGAGCCACTACTCCTTAGATGCCATCGCCGACATCCAACTCAGACTCGGTCGTGCGGCTAATGCTGCTGCACACGCCGGCCACGATGCACTCTTCGTGAGCCCCGGCACAGACCTGCGTTACCTCTCGGGTTATGAAGCCAAGCCACTTGAGAGGCTCACGTGTTTGGTCGTGCCCGTCGGCGCCGATCCCTTCATCGTCGTTCCGCTACTCGAAGAACCCGCAGCAATGGCCAGCCCGATTGGCGACTTGGGTATCGAGGTCGTCACCTGGACTGAGACGCAAAACCCCTATGAGATGACCGCGGCAAAGCTAGGCGGGCGGGTATCCAGTGTTGCCTTTGATGACCATATGTGGGCTGAGAAGGTTTTCGCCTTCGCCGATGCCATGCCCGGTGTTCATCAATCGGCGGCGGCAGGGGTGCTCCAGAACTTGCGCATGCGAAAAACTGCTGCAGAAATCGATGGGTTGCGACGTGCTGGCCAGGCCATCGACCAGGTGCACGCCAACATGGGCAAGTGGCTACGGGCGGGGCGGACAGAGGCGGAAGTGGCGCGTGACATCACCGATGCCATCGTCGCGGCAGGTCACCAGAAGATGGATTTCGTCATCGTCGCTAGCGGCCCGAACGGCGCCAGCCCACACCATGAGGCATCATCTCGAGTCATCAACCCAGGTGAGCCGGTCGTCGTCGACATCGGCGGCACAATGCCCGATGGATACTGCAGTGATTGCACGCGGATGTATTCGATCGGTGAAGCGCCAGAGTTATTCAACCGTTATTACAGCGACCTGCAGAGAGCTCAGCAGTACGCGATTGATTCGGTGCGCCCGGGGGTGACCTGCGAATCGATTGATACGGCTGCCAGAAGCGTGCTAATCGACGCCGGATGGGGTGACTACTTCATCCACCGCGTTGGTCACGGCATCGGCCTGGATACGCACGAACATCCGTACATGGTGGAAGGGAATCAGACGATTCTCGAAGAAGGAATGGCGTTCAGCATCGAGCCTGGCGTGTATATCGCCGGTGCGCATGGAGCAAGAATCGAGGACATCGTGGTGTGCGGAGCGGACAGCGCCGATGTGCTGAACCTGCAGACAAGGGAGTTGGTGGTTCTCTGATGGCAACGACGGTGGAACGCGTGTTACCAGATGAGGAGTCGGCGGATCTATTAGAACTCGTCCGCGATGTTTGCGATGGTGAGCTGATTCCAAAGGCCGCCGAATATGAGCGCGAGGAACGTTTCCCAAGAGAAGTGTTCACCACCTTGGGGCGCAGTGGGCTCCTCACCCTCAGTCACGATGTTGCGTGGGGCGGCGGCGGGGTCAAGCAAGAGGTGTACCTGCAGGTGATTGAGGAGCTCAGCGCCGCATGGGTCACCGTCGGCATGGGCACGAGCGTCCATGCCTTGGGCACACACGCCCTGGCGAAGTACGGGGATGAGGCTCAAAAGGAGAAGTGGCTGCGCGATTCCCTGTCAGGGGAGCGTCTGAATGCTTACTGCCTCTCCGAGCTCGAAGCCGGCTCGGATGCCGCTGCCCTTAAGACGATGGCCACTCCCAATGCGGATGGCTGGCTACTCAAAGGGTCGAAAGCGTGGATCACGCACGGTGGCGTCGCTGACAACTACACAGTTGCCGCTCGCACAGGGGAGGGGGATGACCCCGGTTTCGCCATGTTCTGGGTACCTGCGGATCTTCCAGGCGTGAGCTTCGGAGAGCCTGAGAAGAAGATGGGCATGCGTGGATCGCATACGGCCCAGGTGCACTTCGACAACGTCCAACTACCTGCGGACGCGCTACTAGGTGTCCGCGGGCAGGGAATGAAGATGGCGCTAGATGCGCTTAACTATGGACGACTCGCCATCGCTGCCTGCGCAACAGGTGTTGCACAAGCTGCCTATGAGGTCGCGGCGACATACGCCCGCGAGCGGATGGCATTCGGTAAGCGAATCGGCGAATTCCAAGGCGTGCATTTCATCTTGGCCGACATGGCGACCTCCATCGCCGCCGCCCGCAATCTCTACCTTGCAGGAGCGCGCCGGCTCGATCTAGGGCTACCAGTAATCAGTGATGCCGCAATGGCCAAGCTGTTTGCAACTGATGCAGCCATGCAGATCACCACGGATGCCGTGCAGGTCCTCGGAGGTGCCGGCTATACCGAGGACTTCCCGGTTGAGCGTTACATGCGTGAGGTGAAGGTGTTGCAAATCCTCGAGGGCACAAACCAGATTCAGCGGACGGTCATCGGGCGGGCGATCGTCGGCCGCTAGGCAGTCGGACGCGACACACGCTTATCTCAACCATGCACACCATCGCGAATCTGCTCACTTTGCGCTTCCTCGTGGCTGCGATCGTCATCATCG
>RFTO01000371.1 GCA_009923375.1 Actinomycetota bacterium
CACCACCAGCGACGATGCCCTCTTCGATGGCAGCGCGGGTTGCAGACACTGCGTCTTCGATGCGGTGCTTCTTCTCCTTCAGCTCCACCTCGGTGTGTGCGCCGACCTTGATGACACACACGCCGCCAGCAAGTTTGGCAAGGCGCTCCTGCAACTTCTCGCGGTCCCAGTCGCTGTCGGAGGCTTCGATCTCACGCTTGATCTGGGCAACGCGGTCGGCCACGACTGTGGCGTCACCGCCGCCGTCGACGATCGTGGTGGCGTCCTTGGTGATCACAACGCGACGCGCGCGACCGAGCACCTCGAGGCCAACCTGATCGAGCTTCATGCCCACCTCGGCGGCGACAACCTGTCCGCCGGTCAGGAGTGCGATGTCTTCCAAGATTGCCTTGCGACGGTCGCCGAATGCCGGCGCCTTCACAGCAGCCGATGCGAACGTGCCGCGGATGCGGTTGACCACGAGTGTGGACAGCGCCTCGCCGTCGACGTCCTCGGCGATGATCAACAGCGGCTTACCGGCCTGAGCGACCTTCTCCAGCAGCGGCAGGATGTCCTGGACGCTGGAGACCTTGGTCGGGGCAAGCAGGATGTACGCGTCCTCGAGCACCGCTTCCATGCTTTCTGAATCGGTGACGAAGTATGGCGAGATGTAACCCTTGTCGAACTGCATACCCTCGGTGAACTCAAGCTCCAACGCTGTGGTGCTCGACTCCTCGACGCTGATCACGCCGTCCTTGCCGACCTTGTCGAATGCATCAGCAAGCAAGTCGCCGATGCTGCGGTCCTGGCTGGAGATGGTGGCCACGTTGGCGATTTCAGCCTTGTCAGCAACCGGGCGGGCATCAGCAAGTAAGCGCTCGGTCAATGCCGCAACAGCTGCATCGATACCGCGCTTCAACTCGATCGGCGCACCACCGGCTGCGACGACGCGCAGTCCCTCGTTCACCATCGCCTGTGCGAGCACGGTGGCGGTGGTGGTGCCGTCACCGGCAACATCGTTGGTCTTGGTGGCAACTTCCT
>RFTO01000372.1 GCA_009923375.1 Actinomycetota bacterium
GGTGGCGCCTGCCAACGACGCGATTCCTTCGGCGACAAGAATCTTCACCCGCCCCGTGTGCAGCACCGCCGTCACGATGAGCGCGTGCGTACCCCAAGCGATCAATGCGGCAGCATTCCAGTTGGAAGTCGTGAACTGCGGATCGTCCGGTGACTCAAGGAAATAAGTCAACGAAAGCACGGCGGTGGCGGCTGCAAGGCTCGTCGACACCCAGCCGGAGGTTAAGCGGGCAGAAGGTTGATCGAGATAGACCTTCAACCGGCCCTGAAGCATCATCACACCGAGGATGCTCAACGGCAGTGTGATGATCGAGTTGATCACGGCAGGGGAGACCGTGTGCAGGTGCTGCCACTGTGTCGCGCCGTAGAAGCAGAGCAGCACGAACGTCAACGTGGTGCTCAGTCGGTTGATGAACGTCCAGAAGCCGATCCGTGCCCACTTTCCCGCGAAGTAGAAAGTGACCGCGGTTGCCGCTGCCAAGCCGACAGACAGCGGGGATGAAAGCCGCCAGAAACCCGATCCGTCGATCTTGTAACCGAACCAGGTCATCGTGAAGAACCACGCGCCTGTGGTGATCGCGGAGAAGGCGACGGCTGTTGCTTGAACTCTGTCGCGCGCATAAACCGTCGCAGCACCTGTGAGCGCACAGACCACGAGTAGAGCGACAAGTTGGGCGTAAGGGCCGTAGAGCCGGCCGAGTTGGAATGAGTAGGCGGTCGTGCCTGCGATCAGCATCAAAGCGCCCAGCGCAAGCACGAGGCGGAACGGGCTGAACCCCCCGCCCTTCGGTCGCAAAGTCGATGTGGCATCCCGCAAGCCTTCGCCTGCCCCGTCCTTAGTGGACGGCGCGTTAGACCCCGGGGCCCCAGGCGCCTTGCCTGCGGCGATAGCGAAACTTTGCTCGAGTGTGGCTAATCGCTCGCCCCAAGCTGGTAGGCCCCTGCGCAGATTCAAGACCTCTTGCAGTTCATCTGTGGGCACTTGCGCACCTCGAGCATCGAGCATTCGGTGAAGTGCCGC
>RFTO01000373.1 GCA_009923375.1 Actinomycetota bacterium
CAGGTTTCGGTGGGTTGCTCATGCGCGTAAAGGTAGCACCCGAACCTGTCTTGTACCCACCTGATTGAACTGCGCAGAGTCATGCGGAACCAGGGGCCGGGGTAGACAGGTGTGATGGTGAGCAAGTTGAAACCCACCCCCACCTATTTTTTCGTGTGTGTGTGCGCCTGCTCTGCCCTTGATTGGTTGCTGCGTCTGATGTTGCATGACCGGTGCGCTGCGGCAAGGATTGAATCAGGGTCACCGGGAATGACATGGTCTGCCTGCCACGGATCATTGATACGCGCAGCGTCACCGCACAACCAGCACACTTCAGCAGTCTCACGCACTATCTTCGCCCGTCGCGCGTAGTCACCACCGTAGTGTGCGCGTTCACGATTACGACCAGACCGTGACTGCTCAAACAATGTGCGAGCCTTCTCAAAGCAACTGTCACACCTGCTGCGACCATTAGTGACACGACCACAGTCCAAACAAGGTTTAGGCAGATGGCGCATTATCAAACGCTGCGAGCTGCTGATCGATTTGCTGCACCGCAACCGTAAGAACACGCAGATTCTCATCAAGTTGTGTTAATGCCGGGTCGTCGGGGCTGACACTGGCAACACGTTCCCGGGTGCGTTGGTTGTCGTAACCTTCAACAATGAATCGTTGACGATCCGCTTCAAGGGTTGCGCGTTGAACATCAACAGGGATGAGTGCCGCAAAATCCATACTCATTATTTGTTTCTCCTCGGATTAGGTGAGTCGTGCCCATGGGCCGCTGTTGACCCCTGTGCCTGACACGGTGACGGTGGATGAAGTCATGTCGGTTTGTCCACTGGCTGATACTTGCAGTCGCGGCAACAATCCGCCAGATGATTGTCCTGTACCGATAGCCACGATGGTTGGCGCATTGAAGGTGCCGCCAGTGTTGTAACACAATGCGCCGACCCCATATGTCGTGCCTGGAGTCAGTGCGTAGGTTGATGGGAAGCCACCAGTGGTGTCCAGTGCCTTGGTGTAGTTGGCGACAGATGT
>RFTO01000374.1 GCA_009923375.1 Actinomycetota bacterium
TGCCGATCCTTGACTTCGCGTATCAGGGATTCGGCGCACACTCCGCATCGCCACCGCCACCAGCTTGTCCGACGGCGCCATCTTTCACGGGGGCGAAGGCGGTGTCAGTTGCTTCGTTGCAGCCGTCGTCAACGAAGGAATTCCCGCCTCGCGAGTAGAGGTTGTTCTGGATCACATGGTCATCGCCCGAATCGCCATCGGCAGCAAGTGACGTTGCAGCCGTCTCCCAGTGATCTGTGTTGTCATATGAGCCGAAGGCGGTGATGGCCCGATCATTCGTCACCCAGGTAGCGATGCGAACCGTTGCCGTGCTATTTGGACCACTAGATGAACGATCCCAAATTACAACGGAGCGCGGCCCCTCGTAGTCAGTGGTGAGTGTGCCGTTGTCTTCGGTGCTGTCGTTGTTGATGTCTTCTGCCAACCAGCCAGATGGTCCACCGAACACCATGAGATCTTGTGCGGCCTGTCCTCCGCTTACGGTCGTGTCACGGCTCAGCGCGCAGCTGTTCGCGCAGCCGTCAACATCAACATCTTGGTACGGGCTGCGCACCTCAAAGAGTGTCGCCGCTGCGCGAGCCCCAGCGCCCGCACTGCTGTCGTACACGGTGAAGTTGGCACTGAGCGCCAGCGCGGACATGAGGTCACTTGAGGTGTACAACTTCTGACTGCCTGAGGGCACGGCCCGAGGGAGTTCAGCGATAACTACGCCGCCTGTGGCTCCCTGTTGCGTCGCAACGTACACGCTGCTAACCCCAGGCTTTGCGGCAAAGAGCCAGCCGGTCCAGGTTCCCCTTGTCGTGCCACCTGGCGCTCCAGCGAGATTGGATTTCATAGCCGCAGAAAGTTCAAAGAATTGGCCTGGCTTGATCTCGTTGCCGACACAATCTGCAGCGTTCCCATCGCATGGGTCGTCAACGCCAGTGATGTTGTTATCGACGATGGAGTACTCATCGCTGGTAGGCATCACCGTTGCGTAGACGCCAAGGGCTTGCAGTGGGCCTGCTGGGCCGCCGATCA
>RFTO01000375.1 GCA_009923375.1 Actinomycetota bacterium
TAGGCGCATGTGTGACGAGCAGACACAATCCTGGTAAGCCGCCTCGACCCACCCGCCCGCGGAGTTGGTGAAGTTGGCTGACACCAAAATTGTCAGCGTCCATCACGACCATCACGCTCGCCGCAGGCACATCTACACCGACCTCAATAACCGTTGTCGCAACAAGGACATCAACTGCTTCCGGGTCGGTCGCCGGCAATCCAAATCTGCGCATTGCTTCATGGCGTTGGTCAGCCGGCAGTCGTCCGTGCATTAACTCAATCCGCAGCGCTGACAACTCGTCGGTGCGTAAGCGCTCGAACATCTGCACGGCGCCAACCAGCGGCGCCCGCGTTGTTGAACTGCCTTCATCAACGGCGACAGGAACTTCGATGAAAGCCTCTTCATCATCGGATACTGCGTTGTCGCCGATCTTGGCGCAGACGACGTATGCCTTGCGCCCCTGCCGCACTTCCTCCTCGATGCGAGTCCACACCCGCACCTCGTGTGCAGGCTGCTCAGCTGCGGCGACTACATGCGTCACGATCGGCGCGCGGCCGGCTGGAAGTTCGGACAAGGTGCTGACGTCCATGTCGGCGAAGATGGACATGGCGACTGTTCGTGGAATTGGGGTGGCAGTCATAGTGAGGATGTGCGGCTTTGTGGCACCGACGGCTTTCTCTGAAAGACGAGCGCGCTGCTCGACTCCGAAGCGGTGTTGCTCATCCACGACAACCAGGGCCAAATCTGCGAACTGAACTGTGTCTTGGATGAGCGCATGCGTGCCGATGACGATGCCTGCTTGCCCGCTGGCGATCTGCAACAAGGCCTCGCGTCGGGCAGCAGTTGACATCGAACCCGTGAGCAATGTGACCGTGACTGAATCCGCATTGGTTGCGAATAAGCCCTCGCCAGCAAGCGATCCGAGCAGTGCGGTGATGGAGCGGTGGTGTTGTGTTGCCAGCACCTCGGTGGGAGCCAGGAGCGCGGCTTGAGCACCGGCATCCACCACAGTAAGCATCGCCCGAAGCGCCACCACCG
>RFTO01000376.1 GCA_009923375.1 Actinomycetota bacterium
ACTGGCCTATTCATCACTTGCCTACGGATTTGGCTTGACCGTCAACGCCGATGTGGTGTTTGGAAACATCGTTGGCCACTCTGGCGGCTATCCGGGATACGGCACTCACATGTGTTGGCATCCCACCAGCGGCATCGGAGTCATTGCGCTCTCCAACGGTCGATACGGCGGAGCTTTCCGCATTGCCACAACAATGTTGCGTGAACTTCTTGCACACACAAATGCGCCGTCGAAACTCATCGCCACCACCTCAACTACTCGCGGTGCACAAGGAGTTGTCAACGCACTGCTTCACGATTGGGATGACCAAGCGCTCGATGCCATTGTGAGCGCAAACTTTGATGCTGACATCCCACGCGAACTGCGCCGCGAGTCCATCGAGTCGGCGTTGGCGCTCGTCGGAACACTCATCAAAGGAGTGACCCAAGAATCTGGGACGGCACCGTCACACTTGGTGTGGTGGCGTACCGGCGACACAGGCCGGCTACGCGTCGAAATTCGGCTGACCCCACAGAACCCGCAGCGCATGCAGACACTCAATGTGCGCGCGGTGCCTCATCCGAGCCAAGATTTGCTCAACACCGCACAAAAAATTGTTGATGGTCTGTGGGGTGCGCCAAGTGATGTCACCTACGCCGATGCGGTCGACCAGAGTGCATTGCGGCGTATGGCGCAAATGGCTGCCAACCTGGATGGCCTAGCCACGCTGTCGCCATTGCCATCTGCGGCCACCTCTGAAAGTGACGCCACCTTCGAGGTCCGCACCCACACCCTTGTCTGGGAACTTTCCCTCGCACTAGGGGAGGACCGGGTTGTGACCAAGTGCGCACTCTCGATGCGTCCGGTCACCGCAGATTCGAATGTGGAACTGGTTTAGTGCTGCACGCGTCGCGTGAGGCGGTCACTAGGCTGACCTCTCGTGGCTGAATACATTTATACCCTGCGCAAGGCTCGCAAAGCTCATGGCGACAAGGTCATCCTTGACGATGTCACCTTGGCCTTCCTTCCCGGCGCCAAGAT
>RFTO01000377.1 GCA_009923375.1 Actinomycetota bacterium
TGGCCGCGTTGTGGTGAGATTGATGTGTTTGAAGGCGTGGGAAATTTGCCCTACAAGATGTGGGGAACTGCACATATGGCGGACAACAACGGTGCCCGAATCCTTCGTGGTGGCACGACGATGAACGATGTGCCATTTTCTGATGGCTATCACATCTATGACATCAACTGGACGCCCACATCCATCACATGGTCGATTGACCGCAAGCCGTATTTCACGGCGAACAAGAGCGACTTTGGTTATTCCGCATGGCCATTCGGTCCACTGGCCGATGGCAGTGCACCCCGGATGTTCCTCATTTTGAATCTGGCAATGGGTGGCGACATGGGTGGCGGAATTTCGAATGGCCTGCAGTCAACGTCGATGACTGTGGATTGGGTGCGCTACTACAAAATCAACGGGGTTGGCGCCGTCACCACGAAGTGATGGTTGTTCATAACACTCCACGCCGACTGAGATGTGCTCCTTGCATTCGCGAGGTTGACAACTGAAATGCGCCCATTGCGTGGCGCGGATGATAACTGAGATGCACCTCGTTGCGTGCACTGCAAACGGCGGAGAAGCGCTCCTTGCGTGCGCACTGCTCACGACTGAGATGCGCCCATAGAGTGAGCGCATGCCTCGGCTGACGATTGCTCACATGAACGAACTTGCCGCAGAGTTGGTGGTGCGCGATTCCGCGTTCACCGCAATCGTAGAAACCGCGGAGTTGTGCCCCTTCGGTCGCGTCAAGCCAGACACCACACACTTTGAGTCGTTGGTACGCGCTGTCATTTCACAACAGATTTCAACTGCGGCCGCGCGCACCATCCGCGGTCGCCTCACAGATGCAGCCGGTGGCGAGTTGACGCCCGCGGCGTTGGCTTCGTTTTCAGCGGAAGACATGCAAGCGTGTGGTCTGTATAAGGCAAAGGTCCGTTCGCTCTCCGAACTCGCCGCGGCGGCGCACTCCGGAGAAATTGACTTCGTGAGGATTGCGCGGGAACCCGACGATGTGATTGTGAAACAGTTGACGAATAT
>RFTO01000378.1 GCA_009923375.1 Actinomycetota bacterium
CAGCGGTGATGCCCACTGGCACCAATCCTGCCCTTGCTGCCGCTGCCTCTACCGTTGTGCGTGCTCCAGGAAGTTTCGTCATGCCGGCCTTGGTGGATTTGCACACACATCTGCGCGAACCTGGCCGAACCGAATCTGAAGACACAGTCACGGCAAGTGCAGGAGCAGCCGCTGGTGGTTACTCCGCTGTCTTCGCGATGGCGAACACTGAGCCCGTTGCCGACTGCGCGCAGGTTGTGGAAGCAGTGGCGCAGCGCGGGCGTGATGCGGGACTGGTGCATGTGAGCCCCGTGGGAGCAATCACGCAAGGGCTTCAAGGTTTAGAGCTCGCCGATCTTGGCGGCATGGCAGCAAGCGCGGCAGCTGTAAGAATGTTCAGCGATGACGGTCACTGCGTGGATTCTGCGGCAATCATGCGATCTGCCTTGCAGCTAGCTGCGACGCACGGTTGGGTGATTGCGCAGCACTCACAAGAGGGCACGATGACTGCTGGCGCTCAGATGAATGAGGGCGAGGTAAGTCGGCAGCTAGGAATGCCCGGCTGGCCCGGTGTGGCCGAGGCCGTGATCATCGCTCGCGATGTCCTCTTAGCTGCGGACACAGGCGGCAGGCTTCATGTCTGCCATGTCTCCACTGCCGCTGCCGTGGATGTTCTTCGCTGGGCGAAATCTCGTGGAGTAAACGTCACAGCGGAGGTCACTCCGCATCACTTGCTGCTGACCGACGATTTGGTCGGCACCGGCGATGCTGTCTTCAAGGTTAACCCTCCGCTGCGCGCCCGCAGCGATGTGCAGGCTGTGCGCGAAGCACTTGCCGATGGAACGATCGATGTCGTCGCCACCGACCACGCCCCGCATCCCGACGATGCGAAATGTTGCGGCTGGACTGATGCAGCCATGGGCATGCTCGGTCTACAAACCGCGTTGCCCGTGGTGGCGGAATCAATGGTGGCCAGTGGTTTGATGACGTGGGAGCAGCTCGTTGCGCGTATGAGTATCACGCCAGCCAGAATCGGCGGC
>RFTO01000379.1 GCA_009923375.1 Actinomycetota bacterium
GCGGGGCCGTGGTTGCTGCCGCGCGGCGGCATCCGCCCACCGTACGGGCCGACGGGAGTTCCACGGTTCAAGAGTTAATCGATCGCGTCAACGAGGACCCCCGTCGATGCGGAGACCACGCAACGTCTCTGAGCCCTGTGGTCATCGACGAGGTGGCAATGGCCGTCTTGGCAGAGCAGGGGCTTTCTCCAAAAAGCGTGCCATGCTTGGATCGGATCGTCCTGCTGCGGCAAAATGCCAACCTGAGCACCGGTGGCACGTCCGAAGATGTCACCGATCACGTGCACCCAGATGTGGCATCGCGGGCCGTCGAGGCTGCCAGGATCATCGGCCTGGATATCGCAGGCATTGATGTTGTTACGACTGATATTCGGCATCCGCTTGAAACCCAGCGTGGTGTTGTGGTTGAGGTGAACGCTGGACCAGGGCTGCGGATGCATCTGGAGCCTACTGTTGGCACGCCGCGCAATGTTGGCGCTGCGATCGTCGATACGCTGTTTGCTCCTGCTGACAATGGCCGGATTCCCGTGGCTGCCGTTACGGGTACCAACGGGAAAACAACCGTGGTGCGGTTGCTTGCCCATCTGGCGGCCACCGGTGGTGCGACTGTGGGGACGACATGTACAGAGGGAGTTTGGATTGGTGCACGACAGATTGAGGGAGGTGATTGCAGTGGGCCGGTGAGTGCGCGGCGCGTGCTTGCCAATCCGTCGGTTACGACGGCTGTGTTGGAGACCGCCCGCGGCGGCATTCTGCGCGAGGGTTGTGGATTCGACACCTGCGATGTTGCCGTTGTTACGAATATCGGTTCGGGAGACCATCTCGGTCTTGGCGAAATCGACACGCCCGAACGGTTGGCGTGGGTGAAGGGCGCGATTGTTGCCGCCGTTGCCAAGCAGGGGTCTGCTGTCCTCAATGCTGCCGATCCACTGGTCGTGGATATGAAAAAATGGTGCAAGGGGCAGGTCGTCTATTTTGCACTCGATCCGGCCAATCCTGTTATTGTCGAGCATCTGGCC
>RFTO01000380.1 GCA_009923375.1 Actinomycetota bacterium
GGCTCGCGCCACACGCTGTTTTCTATCCGGGCCCTGTAGGTGGGAATGCGGTCTGTCAGACGCAATGCGCCAAATCTCGCGGAGATGATGATGACGGAGCGGTTTGCGCGTGTGCGTGATGCCGCGTTCAGAGTTTCCCAGTCCAGCGCTGAGTAGAGCACTCCGGAGTAGATGTCATGGGCGGCTGCGGCAGGCGCACGAACAAGTGTTGGATCGTCGCCAAGAGAGATCTTGCGTGCATGGAGCAGCGGTGCTGCGAAACTCAATTCTGAAAGTTTCAGGGCGGGCCCGACATCTGGGATGTGCTTGCCTTCACTTGGCGGAAGAAGTATCTGCACGCCCCAACACTAAGGACTTGATTTCGGGGGAGCTGTGAAGTCAGCTGGTTGCTCCCGCTGTCGTGTGTCACACTGCCCGACATGGAAACAGTTCTTCTCACCGGCGCCAGCGGCTACATCGGCAAACACATCACCCTGAAGTTGCTCAACCAGGGATATTCGGTGCGCGCCTCGGTGCGCAGTGCCAAGAAAGCCGACGAGGTCCGTGCCGCTGTCGCTCCGCTGATCAATGGAGACGTGGATTTAGGCGCACGGCTTACTTTCGTTGAGCTCGACCTCGAGAAGGATGCCGGTTGGGATGAGGCACTCGCTGGGGTTCAGGTCCTCATGCACACAGCCTCCCCGTTTCCACTGGCGTCGCCTAAGGATGAGAACGACCTGATCAGGCCCGCTGTGGAAGGTTCCCTGCGTGCTCTGAAGGCAGCCCACAAGGCAGGGGTCGCGCGCGTGGTACTCACATCCTCAATCGCCGCGATATACGGCAATGATCTGCCAGCGGGCAAGACTTCCTTTGATGAGTCGATGTGGACCGATGTCACACACCCCTTGGGTCGATTGGCTTACACAAAATCGAAGACCTTGGCAGAAAGGGCAGCCTGGGAGTACATCGCAACGCATGCGCCTGAGATCGAAATGACGACGATCAATCCGGTCTTGGTGCTGGGGGTTCCGTTGGATAAC
>RFTO01000039.1 GCA_009923375.1 Actinomycetota bacterium
GGTGTCACGACCGATGAACTCGATCGCATTGGCCATGAGTTCCTCTGCGACCTGAATGCCTACCCATCAACTCTGGGCTACCGAGGCTTCCCGAAATCGCTGTGCGCATCCATCAATGAAGTCATCTGCCACGGGATCCCTGACTCCACCGTCTTGAACGAAGGCGACCTCTGCAATATCGACATCACCGCCTTCATCGGCGGAGTACATGGCGACACGAATGCAACCTTCTTCGCTGGCGAGCCAGCCGAGGAAGTGCGCCTGCTGGTTGAGCGCACACATGAAGCAACGATGCGTGGCATTAACGCAGTCCTGCCCGGCCGCTCCATCACCATCATCGGTCGAGTGATTGAGTCTTTCGCCAAGCGCTTCGGCTACGGAGTGGTTCGCGACTTCACGGGCCACGGGATCGGCACATCGTTCCACTCTGGCTTAATCGTGCCGCACTACGACGAACCGAGGTTCGACCGTCTTATTGAAGCCGGCATGACGTTCACTATCGAGCCGATGTTGACTTTAGGAACGCATGAGTGGGATATGTGGAGTGACGGTTGGACAGTGCTCACCAAGGACCGCAGCATCACCGCTCAGTTCGAGCACACAATCTTGGTGACCGATGAAGGCCCCGAGATTCTCACCAGTCCCACGCCGTCGGTCTAGCCGCTGACATATCGCGCAGGTGAGGTTCGGTCAGTGCCGGACACTGCGCCAGTGACCCTCCACTGCGAACGTGCACGGATTGCAGCAGAAGGTTCAACCTAGGCGCTGCGAAGCCGAGCCTTAAAGCTCGCGGGTGCGCACCAACGCTGCAGCCAGAGCGTGGTAATCCTCAGCGCGGTTGTAGAGCTGGCCGCTGATGCGAATGAAAAGTTGCCCGCCGAAATCGGTGATGGCCGCTTCAATGCCATGGGTCAAAGCGATGTGAGCCGACATGGCGCCTGCCGCTTCATGATCTCCAGTGCGCTCGAGCGGCACAAGGGTCATCGGCAGTCCGTAGTCACGTAATGCATCGGCATCTAGGCCCAGCGCTTGCGCCACCACCTGCTGCCCGTAAACCGCTCGTGCATTGTTCGCCGCTCGAACTCGATCGAAGCCGAACTCACCGAAGAACTCAATTGCCCTCGGCGCACACAACCATGCGGAATAGTCCACCGTGCCGAGCATGTCCTGGGCTGTCGGGAAACCGAGGGCGTCGAACCACGATGTGATGAGTGGCTGAAAGCTCTCGCGATGCTCTGGCGCGACATAAAGAACACCCGCTGCCACAGGCGCACAGAGCCATTTGTGCAGATTTCCAAACCAATAGTCTGGCTTTAGCTCACTTATGCGCGGGTCAAGGACGCCCGGCACATGCGAGGCATCAACGACGCTGACAATCGATTGCTCACGACAGAGATTGACCAACTGTGCGACGGGCATGATCCGGGCTGTTGCGCTAGTGATGTGGTCGAACACCAGCATCCGCGTGCGTGAGGTGATTCGGCTGCGCACCTGCTCAAGAATCTGAACATCCGATTCATGAAGTGACACAGCAATCTCGATCACTTGCGCGCCTGCCAGACGCGCGGCCCGCCCAACAGCCATGGTGACTGCTTGATATTCCTGATCAAAAATGAGGATTTCGTCACCAGGCTGGAGCCGGTGACTGCTGAGAACTGTGTTGATCGCCTCGGTTGAGTTGCGCACGAACCCCAAGCCGTCGTCGCCGGCGCCCAGGAATTGCGACACCGCACGCCGTGCGTCAGCAATCGCAGGGAAGACATCGCGCCGAAAGTATGCACTCGGGTTCGTGTGCATCCTCTTCTGCCAAGTGTGTTGTTCAGCGAGGACCACAGTGGGGACTGCTCCGAAACTGCCGTGGTTCAAGTGAATGAACTCCGGGTCCAATTCCCAGGCAGACGCGACGTCCTCAAGATCGAATATCACGTCCCCACACTAGGTGTGAACGAGGTCAGCCTCGGGCTGCACGCCCCGTGTCACCACGACGGCTGCTAGATGGCTTTCCGGCAGACTTCGCACCCGGTCGACCAGCAGTCTTGCCACCAGGTTTCCCGGTTGACCTGCCCGCGGGCTTGCCAGTTGGCCTGCCACCTGGTCTGCCTGCTGCCGCACCTGGTCTGCCTGCTGCCGCACCTGGTCTGCCTGCTGCCGCACCTGGGCGACCACTCGCCGATCCCTTACCAAATGATGGCTTGCCATCGGTGGATCTGCCGACTCGCGGCTTACCTGCAACGGGCTTTCCTGCTGCGGGCCGGCCGGCACGCGGCTTACCTGCGCCAGCTGCCGGGCGACCTGTTGATCCACTGCGAGGTGCACGATCAGTTGACCGCTCCCCGGAGGTGGCGCGGTCCCTACCACCGAAAATCGGCTTGTCGCCGAACTCACGGCGCGGAGCTGCCGCATCGCGCCTCGGACGATCATCGAACTCACGGCGCGGAGCAGGTGCGGACGAACGACCAGAGCGATCATCAAAATCACGACGTGGCGCAGGAGCAGCCGCATCGCGCCTCGGACGATCATCAAACTCACGGCGCGGAGCAGGTGCAGCCGCATCGCGCCTCGGACGATCATCAAACTCACGATGTGGAGCAGGTGCAGAGGAACGACCAGAGCGATCATCAAAATCACGACGAGGGCCGCCAGTTGCGGGACGCCTCGGCTTATCAAATGAGCGAGTGGAGTGACCCTTACGTGGCGCCGGCTGGAATGTCACCGCAGGGGAGATCCATGGCTCGCCACTTGGCTCTTGGGCGCCCGTGATCTTGACCAAATCGCGATCCATCGGACGTGCAAAAACCGGGGTAGGACGGACGCCTGCACGTGCAAGCATGCCGATCACCGCCTGCTTCTGGCGACTAAAGGCGAGTGTGACGACGGTGCCGGATTCACCTGCACGAGCTGTGCGGCCTGCGCGGTGCAAGTAATCCTTGTGGTCGGTGGGAGCGTCAACATTCACGACGAGGCTGATGCCGTCCACGTGGATGCCACGGGCGGCCACATCAGTTGCCACCAGCACTGCATCGGGCATCTTCTGGAACGCCGCGAGAGTGCGTGTGCGAATCCGCTGCGCCATGCCGCCATGCAGCACTCCACAAGGAACGCCTGATTGTGCAAGCGCCGCACCGATTCGCTCGGCACCAAGCTGGGTGCGAGCGAACATGATGGTGCGTCCGGCGCGGGCACCGATCTGGGAGATGATGACGTCCTTGTGCTTGGGTTCCACAACCAAGATGTGGTGCTCCATGGATTCCACCGTGGCGCGCCCGCTGTCCACCTCGTGGCGGATTGGGTCGTCTAGGTAGCGCTTCACGAGGGTGTCCACGGCGCCATCAAGCGTGGCGCTGAACAGCATCCGCTGTCCTTGCGGTTTGACCAGGTCCAAGATAGTGATCATGTCGGGCATAAAGCCCATGTCAGACATCTGGTCTGCCTCATCGAGCACAGTGACCTGCACCTGCGAGAGGTCCAGCACACCCTTGTTCACCAAGTCGATGAGTCGACCAGGGGTGGCGACGAGAATCGAGACCGCCCGCTTCAGCGAATCAAGTTGCTTTGCATAAGGAAGCCCGCCTGCGATCACCTGGGTGCTAAGACGCACCTGGCGAGCAAGGGGCTTCAACACCGCATCAACCTGCTGGGCTAGTTCACGAGTGGGGACCATCACCAAGCCGATTGGCTGGTGCGGGTCATTGCGACGGAAGGCCAACGAGGTGAGCATTCCAAGACCGAAAGCGAGGGTCTTACCCGAGCCAGTCTGACCACGGCCGAGTACATCGCGACCGGCGATGGAGTCTGGCAAAGTCGCGGTCTGAATCGGGAAAGGCTCGGTGACGTTGTCGGCAGCGAGAACCGCTGCCAACTCCTCGCGTACACCAAGGGCAACGAAGCCATTATCGGCACCAACTGCCTCAAGTGGGGCTAGATAGTCATCGGCTAAGAGCGGGCGCTTACGCGTGGGCTTGACCCCGCGATGAGGCGGGGCTGAACGGGTGCTGGAAGCGGAATTGTCAAAACGGGGCATGATTCACCATTCGAAACATCGGGCGCGTCTCAAATGACACTGGCGCACGTGCAACGACAGTCAACAGCAAAGACTCGCATGCTACGGCTGCGACTCGCGTGTGCGAATTCCTTGCCGGTTGAGGCTAAGAGTACCGCACCTCATTGCACAACCCTGCAGGGCGCTCAAACGCCGCGTAAGAACTCGACCGCTCGCGACCACGACAACTCAGCCGCATCGCGGTGGTAGACCTCGTGGCGATCACTGTTGAAGAACGCGTGTTGCGTGTCGGGGTAGTCGAAAAGCTCGCAGGTGCCGCCTGCTGCCGCAATCTCACGATTAGCTTCCTGGATGCCCGGCGCGGCGGATGTGCCATCGCCTTCACTGCAGTGAATCTGCGCCGCTTTACCTGCGTAAGCCGCCCAGTTCGGCGCGTGGCGCTCCCACGATGCGCCCGGGTAGAACGCGATCGCACGTGTGATGTCATCAGTGAGGGTTGCACTCCAGATGGATAGCGACCCACCCATGCAAAAGCCGATGACCCCGACACTCAAGGAGCTGGTCTCTTGCCGCGACAGTAGATAGCGGGCAGCCTTGCTGATCTCCTCGCCAGCTGTGGGCAGGTCCAGTTCCATCAGCAACTTGCGCGCAGTGTCAGGCTCACTTGCGGCGACACCATGATAAAGATCGGGCGCGAAGGCGATGAAACCATCGGCCGCGAATCGATCAACCACATCCTTGATGTGATCCACCAGCCCCCACCACTCCTGCAGCACGATGACGGCTGGTCCGCCACCGCTAGGTGGAGCAGCGAGATATCCCTGCCCGGTGGTTCCATCAACTGTAAAAGTGATCATCTCGCCCATACGACGAGACTAGCGCGCAAGCTGCGCTGACGTGAGTGGTGAAACAAGCGAACGAGATGGTCTGTAAGCCGGATTCTGTCCCCGCTCATCACGGGTGGCGATCATCCCTCTAGGGCTGCCGTTGCCGACAGCCTCATGCGACCTACCCGCAGCATGTAGACGGGCCGTCCTGCTGCGCGAGGTGGAACTAAATCCACCCCAGTCTTGGTCTTGCTCCAGGTGGGGTTTGCCGAGCCACATCGGTCACCCGATGTGCTGGTGGTCTCTTACACCACCGTTTCACCCTTACCTCCAACATGTTGGAGGCGGTCTGTTTTCTGTGGCACTTTCCCGCGGGTCACCCCGGGTGGGTGTTGCCCACCACCTTGCCCTGAGGAGTCCGGACTTTCCTCGACGTCCACTGCTGTGAACACCGCGACCGCCCGACCATCTCATTCGCTTGTTCACACAAGATTACGCTCCCGCAATTGGGCTGCAGAACATCACCTACCACTCACCGCTCAGCGGGCGGGCCGCCGCGACTCAGTTGAAGCGAGATCAGGTGAGGTGGCTGAGGTGTGCAGCCTCGGCGTACCCGCTCATGGAGGTGTTGCCATCTGAAAACCATGCAACCGTGGTGATTGACGCCGGGAGGAGTTGCATGCGGTAAATGGCATCTAGCGGCGCTCCGAGGGCGTGCAGCACGAGGCCCTTTATCGGCGTCACATGCGACACGATCGCGATGCGCTTGCCTGCATGTTCGTGCAGAAGATCGCGCATCACCTCTCCCACCCTTGCCACTGTGTCGGTGTAGGACTCACCTTCCGGCGGCGCGATGGTTGGATCGCCAAGCCAACGCTGCACGTGTGTCGGCCACCCTGCGAGCACCTCTTCCCAGGTCAGCCCGTCCCAATCGCCAAACGCCGTCTCTCGCAGCCCCTCGACCACCACGATCTGCTCGGAGCTGATTGCATTCGCATCGGCGATCTTTTGTGCGGTCTGTTGGGTTCGCTTCAACGGACTGCACACCACGAGGTCCACACCACCGCGCCGCGCCAACTCTTGACCTGCAGCAGTGGCTTGATCCACACCCAAATCAACCAGCGGTAAATCAGCTCCGCCGTAGCCACTGAATCGCTTGGCAACGGTGTGTGCCGTGACGCCGTGGCGGATGAGGTAGGTCGTTGTCGGCTCGCCAGTGAATGTCCAACCTGGAATCCCGGGTCGGCCGGGGCCACGGAGCGGCGGACGTGGATCAGGAGGGACAACGCCGAGTCCGCCGTCGAGCATCCCCGGCACTCGATCGATGTATGTGCTCTGGTCGAGCGCTTCATTTGCGAGGCTGTCGGCAGCACTATTGAGGGCGCGCTCAACCCATTGATACGTGACCTGGTCGTACGGGAGAACATCGCGTGCCCGCTTCGCCAATTCACGCATATCCGGGTGCTTGATCTGCCAGCGTCCCGACATCTGTTCCACGACGAGCTTGGAATCCAATCGAGCCGTGACTCGGGCTGTTGCGTCGAGCACCCGCGCCCGCTCCAGCCCTGCGATCAAGCCACGGTATTCCGCCACGTTATTCGTCGCGATCCCGATCGGCTCGGCGATTTCGGCGAGCACCTCGGCTGTCTCTGCATCTCGCACAACCGCGCCGTAAGACGCTTGCCCAGGATTACCCCTGGAAGCACCGTCTGCCTCAATGATGAAGTGGCGCACTCACAGCCCCGAATGGGACGTGCGCACCAAGATGCAACGGCAGTTGTCGCAGCGGATGATTTCATCTGGGCCAACCTCGCGAATATGCGATAAATCGGTGGCTGGTAAAGCGATGCGGCAGCCGGAGCAGGAGCCGTGTTGTAGCAATGCCGCAGCTGTTGGATTGTCCTGACCGATCTTCTCGTACAACGACATCAAGTCTGCTGGGATCTGTGCCACCAGCTGTGCCCGCTCGGCCTGAACAGCGGTGACTTCCTCAGCCAAAGTCGCTAGCTGGGCCTTCACCTGCGAGCCGAGCTCACCCTGCTCCTGCGCAAGCACCTCGAGTTGAGCCTGGTAGCGAGAAGCAGCAGTGGTTGCCTCGTCGAGTCGCTCCATGATCTCTAGCTCAATATCCTCCAGCTCACCTTGCCGGCGTGCTAGCGACTGCAACTCGTGTTGGAGCGCCTCGAGATCCTTGGCCGGCACAGCACCGGAGGCGAGCATCTTTTCGTCCTTCTCGATGCGCTGGCGCACTGCCTGAACATCGCCATCAGCGCGAGTTTGCTCGCGTGAGATATCAGATGCGTTGGTTTTTGCCGCGGTCAGAAGGTCGGCAAGAGTTTCTGATTCCTGGGCAATCTGCAGCAAGCGTTCCTGCTGCGGCAGATGCGCCTTCGCGTAAACGATCTGCCCGAGCCTCGTGTCCAGAGCCTGCACGTCGAGTAATTGAGCCTGCGCATGAGCGGGTGCTGTCGCCATGGTCCCCTCCTGAGTTGGCGCAAGTCTAATGAATGGTCTGGCCGCCTTGTCTTGACATGCACCTGCGGACGTCAGCCATGCATACGACTGCCGGATGGAGAAGCCCCGGTTTCGGCTAAGAATCATTCGGGCGTTATCGCCCGCAGCGGGCGGCCAACTCGTTCTCGAGAGTGGTGGCACTCCCGTACTAGCCATTTGTGGCCAAGGAATCGAGATTTCTCTGTGCTTCCCGGTGGCTGTCCCCTACCGTGCATGAGCGTCAGTGCACTAACGACGCGAGAACAGAGGACACCATGCATTTCCCGATCTTCAACCTTGACGGGCCTGCGCGTTATTGGCATGCGGGTTGGTTCTCCATCTCAATCGCCAACGCCATCATCGTCATCGGCGGCTTAGTCCTCTTCGCAGCCGCCCTTCTACTGCCGTTCCCCGGCGGCAAGGACGCTGAGCTGTGAGCACCACCACCTGGTCAGCGCGTTTGCGCGAGAAGGCATTCGGAAACTTCACACCAGAGGACATGTTGCCCGACACCCAGCCGGCGTATGTCGTCAGTTGGATCTACATTTTCGGCGCTCTCACGCTCGCCGCCCTCGGGATGCTCATCGTCTCGGGCTTGGTGCTCACTTTCGGCGGCATTCATTGGTGGCACGTGTCACCTCTCGGGCATTTCGTTAACTCGGTGCACGCCTGGAGCGTCCAGTTGTTCTTCCTATTCATGGTGGTTCACCTGTGGGGGAAGTTTTGGATGGCCGCCTGGCGCGGCAAGCGCACTGCGACATGGATCACCGGCGCGTTGGCCTTCTTCGGCTCGATTGCGACTGCCCTGACTGGGTATCTCATTCAAACTAACTTCGATTCACAGTGGATCGCAACGCAGTCCAAGGACGGACTCAATTCCGCGGGCATCGGCTCCTTCTTCAACACCCTCAACACCGGCCAGGCGATATTGATGCACGTGGCGCTGCTGCCGTTAATCGTCGGCGGCATCGCGATCTGGCATGTGCTGCTCGTTCGGCGTCGCGGCGTGGTGCCGCCCATCGGGGCGCAACTCACTGATACGCAGCCGACCACCGAAGGGCAGGCGCACTGATGCAGCTCACACACAAATCCAGCACACTCGAGCTTGAG
>RFTO01000381.1 GCA_009923375.1 Actinomycetota bacterium
GTGCCAGCAAGGCCTGTCACCGCGCCTGCCACCGTCCGAGGAACAATGCTCGCCGACCGGGCGTAGGTGCCAGTCCCCGCGCCGTTCACAGCCGCCACTTGGAACATATAGCTCGTGCCATTGGTCAGGCCCGTCACCGTTGCGCTCGTGGCCGTCGAAACAGCATCGATAAATGTGGTCCATGTGGCCCCTGCATCACTACTTCGCTGAATCACGTAGTCGGTGATGGCACTCCCACCAGTCGAGGTAGGAGCCGTCCACGAAAGGGAAACTTGGCCGTTGCCCGCAGTGCGAGCAAGGCCTGTCACTGCGCCCGCCACCGTTCGAGGAGTGACGCTCGCTGACCGTGCGTAGGTGCCAGTTCCCGCACTGTTTACAGCCGCGACTTGGAATAGATAGCCCGTGCCATTGGTCAGGCCGGTCACCGTTGCGCCTGTGGCCGTCGAAGCCGCATGCACGAACGGGGTCCATGTGACACCGGCATCGCTGCTTCGCTGAATCACGTAGTCGGTGATGGCAGAACCCCCATTGGAAAGCGGTGGCGTCCACGAAAGGGTGACTTGGCCGTTGCCCGCCGTGCCAGCAAGGCCTGTCACTGCGCCTGCCACCCCAACTGGCATGACCGAACTCGATGGAACTGAAAAAGCTCCCGTACCGCCGCCGGTCACTGCTGCGGTGCGGAATACATAGCTGATGCCATTGGTCAGGCCAGTCACCGTTGTGATCGTGGACGTCGAAACAGCATGTGTAAATGGTGTCCACGAGGCACCGCTGTTGCTGCTGTATTGCACGACGTAATCGCTGATCGGAGAGCCGCCGTCCGAGGGAGGCGTCACCCACGTAAGACTCACTTGGCCGTTTCCCGATACGCCCACAACAGAAGTGGGCGCAGATGCGGGTGCCAGCGGCGTGAATGTGGCGGATTCGGCCGAATACGCTCCAGTTCCGAAAGCACTCACGGCGGCCACACGGAAGCGATAGCCCGTGCCGTTGGTCAAGCCGGTCACCGGTGCGC
>RFTO01000040.1 GCA_009923375.1 Actinomycetota bacterium
GCGCGGAGAGAATCGCCCGAGCGCCGCAAACGATGTGGAATGCCCGTTCTGTCGAGTGCCCCGCGGGGACGACACCTCTGGTTTGGTGGTGGCTCGAGGGGAGCTGGTGTACGCGGTCCTCAACCTGTACCCCTACAGCTCAGGTCACCTGCTCATTTGCCCCTACCGTCATGTGGCGGATTACACCGACCTCACACCCGCCGAGATAGCCGAGTTCTCCGCCTTCACTGGTGTAGGGATGCGGGCCTTGCGGCGATTGTCCAACCCGGGCGGTTTCAACATCGGTATGAATCAAGGTGCTGTTGCAGGCGCCGGTATAGCCGCGCACTTACATCAACACATCGTCCCGCGCTGGTCAGGGGATGCCAACTTCTTGCCGATCATCGCGCGCACTCGCACGATGTCATCCCTGTTGGAGACCACCCGCGATCTGCTAGCGGAAGCGTGGCGCCGGGAGGCTGAGGAGCTTTAAAGAGACAGGACCTCGTTCAACGGTGTCGCGTGCTGACGAGGCTGAGGCGCGTTACCGAGGCAGTACTTCATTAAAGGATGCCGCGTGACGGCTTCACTAGGAACCAGGTGCCTTTGCAGCCTTCTGTAGGACCACGACTAAATGTCTAAGTGTCGCCGCTGTCAATGTGTGCAAGCGCCGCGAGTCGGCCGATTAATTCCTCAAGGACGCCCATTCCCACCTGATCGTTTACTGGCCGGGTAGGGATGGCCACAGACAACTGGCCGCTGGCGACCGCTGCCGACACCAACTCCCACGCACGCTTCGCATCAGGGGTTAACCCAAGGGCGAGTTGGGAGATTGTGTTGTCATCGCCGATGGTGGCGGCAGCGGCCTCGATGAGTTGATCGCGGGCGTCGGCTGACAAAGAGACGTGCTCTACATCAGGGCTGCGAGGCAGTGGGTCGCCGACCACATGCACGTGTTGGCCCGGCAGGTCTAGTACACCGACGAGTTCCTCGTCGTCGCCGGACACAGGCAGCGATAACGCGAACACATCCTCTTCCAACATGCGCTCGGCGATTAGGCGCATCTCATCGTCGTCAGTGCGACCGGTATCGATGTGCGTCCATACGCAGATGCGTGGGATGAACTCCTCCGCGCAGCGATGCCATGTTGGGAGCACATCAGGTGAGATGCCCTGCTCGGCGGATGCCACCAGAATGCACAGATCTGGTAATTCTTCGGGAGCGGTGCTTGAACGCACGATGACTGGTTCGATGCTTGCGCGCGAGGTGGAATCCGCGAATGTGAGTGCGCTCAATGCGACGGCAACACTGCGGACCCCGCTGCCATTAATTCCACACACCCAAACCGTCATCACACCCCAAGAGTGCCGCACGTTGTGGTGGATGCCGTGTACTGGCTGCTTCGCGCGTAAAGTGTCTGCATGCCTAATCCCCGTGGCCGACTCATCCTTGCCTGCGTATTTATCGCTGCTGCAGGACTTTCCGCATGTGGCAGCAACTCGGGAACGCAACCTAAAGACGGTGCCGGGACAGTGGTGTTATCGCCATTGTCCGGCAAGCCCGTTACCAGCGCAGACCAGAGCGTCCTGGTCGTCAAGGTAGAGAACACCAGTGCCGCGCGCCCGCACATCGGTTTGAGTTCTGCTGACATTGTCTATGTCGAGCAGGTGGAAGGTGGCATCTCGCGATTCGCGGTGGTGTTCTCATCCACACTTCCAGGCAAGGTCGGGCCGATCCGCAGCGCACGGATCACCGATACTGATCTGGTGGCCCAGTTTGGCCACGTCGCGTTCGCCTACTCAGGTGTGCAACCAAAAATGGTGCCGGTTCTGGCTGCGGCGAATATGACCCTGCTGCGAGAGGTTCGAAGCAAGGCATGGCTGCGCGATAAGAATCGCTCTGCACCTCACAACCTTTTCGGTGTCCCTGAGAAGCTTCTGCAATCCGCCAAGGAGAAGGGCACTCCCATTGCCGTTGCTCGCGATATGGGGTGGGTCTTCGACGCAGCTGTCCCTGAAGGCGGTAAGCCGGTCACGCAGGTCGTTGCGCCTTACCCAGCAGAGAACATCACCATCGATTCCGTAGACGGGCAGTGGCGACTTACATCCGGACGGGATGTGCTCAAAGATGGAAGTGGAACGCTGCACCCTGCCACCATCCTCATCCAATTCGTCGTCCAGCACGCATCCTCATTCCATGGGCACAACGGCAGTCCGACGCCTTACGCCGAGACCATCGGCTCCGGCTCCGCGTTGCTACTTCGCGACGGTCGCCTTTGGCAGACCAAATGGTCGCGTAAGGATGCGGCGGCGCCAACGGTTTACACGGATGACAGCGGTCAAGCCGTCCATTTTGCGCCTGGTGGAATGTGGGTCATGCTGATGGATAAATCACGCAAGGTTTCGGTTGCGTATGCCGCCAGCACCGCTTCAGCAGCGGCTTCCAGCCCTGCGCCCTAGACTTTCCACGCACGGAGGCGCTCCAGTGGGTTAGGCCAGTCGATTAGGCCAGCCGGCTAGGCAGGGGTAGCGCCTGTGACCAACGAAAGCGTCGACCATCAGCAAGGCCCAGACAAGGAGTTAATCAAGTGTCTAGCGAGCGTGTTCAGGGAACCAACCGTGTCAAGCGCGGCATGGCCGAAATGCTCAAGGGCGGCGTCATCATGGATGTCGTCGACGCCGAGCAGGCCAAGATCGCCGAGGATGCCGGCGCGGTCGCTGTGATGGCACTTGAGCGAGTTCCAGCCGACATTCGCGCCCAAGGTGGAGTGGCTCGAATGAGCGATCCTCACCTGATTAACGGCATCAAAGCTGCGGTGTCGATTCCTGTGATGGCCAAGGCCCGCATCGGTCACTTCGTTGAAGCACAGGTGTTGCAGTCGTTGCAGGTCGATTACATCGACGAGTCCGAGGTTCTGACTCCCGCAGATTTCAAGCACCACATCAACAAGTGGGACTTCACCGTTCCATTCGTGTGCGGTGCAACCAACCTCGGTGAGGCCTTGCGCCGAATCACCGAAGGTGCGGCGATGATCCGCAGCAAGGGCGAGGCTGGCACTGGCGACGTCTCAAACGCAGTGACGCACATGCGCACGATCCGTGGCGAGATTGCACACCTGAAGACTCTTGCCAAGGATGAGCTCTATGTGGCCGCCAAGGAACTACAGGCACCGTACGACCTCGTGTGTGAGGTCGCCGAGCTAGGTCATCTACCTGTGGTGCTCTTCACCGCGGGTGGAATCGCCACCCCAGCTGATGCCGCATTGATGATGCAGTTGGGCGCTGATGGTGTGTTCGTCGGCTCCGGGATTTTCAAGTCTGGTGATCCAGCTAAGCGCGCGAAGGCGATTGTTGAAGCGACCGCGAATTACATGAACCCCGATGTGCTCGCGCGAGTCTCTGAGGGCCTTGGCGAGGCGATGGTGGGGATCAACGTCAGCGACATCCCGGTGCCGCACCGCCTTGCCGAGCGTGGTTGGTAAGTAAGTAACCAGGTAATCCACTTATGTCGGCACGACCACTGATTGGCGTCCTTGCACTGCAAGGAGATGTGCGCGAGCACGCGCGCGCACTTGCCGCCAACGGCGCAGATGTCCGCGAAGTGAGGATCCCCGAGGATTTACTTGGGGTGCAAGGAATGGTGCTCCCCGGTGGAGAGTCGACCACCATGTCCAAACTCCTGCATTTCCAAGGGCTATTTGAACCACTGCAGGAAAGGCTGGATTCGGGACTTCCTGTGTACGGCTCCTGCGCAGGGATGATCCTGCTGGCCTCGGAGATTCTGGATGGACGGGTTGATCAAACCTCGTTTTCCCGAATTGATATGAGCGTGCGACGAAATGCCTTCGGATCGCAGGTGGATTCATTCGAATCAGACCTCGATATGCCGGTATGCGGCGACATGCCGATGCCGGCTGTCTTCATCAGGGCGCCCTGGGTTGAGCGAATTGGTGACGGTGTCACTGTCCTTGCCCGCATCTCCACTGCTGCTGGGGCGGATAGAATCGTCGCCGTTGAGCAGGGTCCCGCGATGGCGACCTCGTTTCATCCCGAGCTCACAGCAGATGTCCGTGTGCACGGGCACTTCATGACGATCGTGAGGCGACACGCATGAGCGGCCACTCCAAATGGGCGACCACTAAGCACAAGAAGGCCGCTCTTGACGCTAAACGTGGGAAGCTTTTCGCCAAGCTGATCAAGAACATCGAGGTGGCTGTCCGCTCTGGCGGCGCCGACCCCGCTGGAAACCCGACTCTTTTCGACGCGATTCAGAAGGCGCGCAAGAACTCGGTGCCCGTGGACAACATCGACCGCGCACTTAAGCGCGGGTCAGGCGTGGAAGCGGGCGGCGCGAACTACGAGACGATCATGTACGAGGGGTACGGCCCCAATGGGGTGGCTGTGTTGGTTGAGTGTCTTTCTGATAATCGCAACCGTGCCGCAAGTGAGGTACGTGTGGCCATGACCCGCAATGGCGGAGCGATGGCTGATCCCGGGTCGGTGTCCTATCTCTTCACCCGTCGCGGAATCGTGATGGTGCCCAAGGCTGACTTGAGTGAAGACGACGTGCTCTCCGCAGTGCTCGACGCTGGTGCTGAGGAAGTGAATGACTTCGGTGATTCCTGGCAGGTGTTGTGTGCGGCCACAGATGTGGTCAAGGTCCGCGAGGCGCTGCAGGCGGCCGGCCTCGACTACGACTCCGCCGAGGCTCTCTTTTGGCCGAGTATGAACGTTCCGCTTGATGCCGATGGCGCTGCAAAGGTGTTCAAGCTGATTGACGCCCTCGAAGACTCAGACGAGGTGCAGAACGTCTATGCCAACTTTGATGTCTCCGACGAGGTCATGGCCCAACTCCAAGATTAGGCACCTTGCGAGGTGAACAACACGCATCCCAGCTGCGCGTGTTACGCAGGGGGATGCGGGGCTTTCCCCTAGAATCTGCACAAATGTACTAATTTGTGCCTGCGTTGGTTCCGCTGACTCTCATTTGACTCATGGCAGGTATGGGCGCGGGTGCGTTGGATGACGGTGTTGAAGGGAAGTGGTCGCTGTGATCGTGCTTGGCGTTGACCCCGGACTTACGCGCTGCGGCATCGGGGCAGTAGCCATGGATGCTCAAAGGCCGCGGTTGGTCGCAGTCACTGTGATTCGCAGTGATGCTTCGCTACCGATTGAGCAGCGCCTCTTGCACATCCACACCGAGTTGAACCGCATCATCGATGAGGTTAGGCCCGATGAGATGGCCGTTGAGCGGGTGTTCAGTCAGCACAATGTGAAGACTGTGATGGGGACCGCTCAAGTAGCTGGGTTGGTGATGTTGGCCGCGGCCATGCGCGGGATTCCCGTTGCCATGCACACGCCGACTGAGGTGAAGGCTGCAGTCACCGGCAGTGGGCGCGCCGATAAGGAACAGGTGACCACCATGGTGACTCGCCTCCTCGGGTTGGATGAACGCCCCTCTCCGGCAGATGCCGCAGATGCTCTTGCTCTCGCACTGTGTCACGGGTGGCAGGCGCCCATGAGGGCGAAACTGGCGGCGAGCCGATGATCTCGCAGGTAGCCGGCGTCGTGGTGGCCGTCGCTGAGGACCGCATCGATGTCAGCATGGGCCCCATCGCTTTATCAGTCTTAGTGCCAGGAGCCGTGGCCCTGACTCTAAAGCCGGGCGCGGAGGTCACGCTGGCTACATCCATGATCGTGCGGGAAGATTCCATCACTTTGTACGGATTTGCCGATGCAGACTCCCGTGATGATTTCACCACCTTGCTCACCGTTTCCGGAGTTGGTCCACGCTTGGCGCTGTCGATTCTGTCCGCGATGTCTCCCGACGCACTCAGAGCTGCCATCAGCACCGGCAATCTCGCGGCCCTCACCGCGGTCTCGGGCGTGGGCAAGAAGGGCGCAGAACGGTTAGTGGTGGAACTGCGGGATAAGTTGCCGATGCGTGCTGGGGTAACTGGCCGACTAGCGGGAGCTGTTGGTGGTGCTTCGGCGCCGTGGCACGACCAAGTGCGATCGGCCCTTTTGGGCTTGGGCTGGACTGCTCGCGACGTGCAAAGTGCCGTCGATCTTGTCGCTGCCGAGACCTTCCCCGATGGTGAAGCGGCAGACAAGCAACCTGTTGCGGTTTTACTGCGTACAGCGTTGCGCAGTTTGGATCGCTCATGACTCGCCTTATCGATGCGGGAGCCGGCGATGAGGAGCAAGCGGTTGAAGGCGCATTGCGGCCCACAAATCTTGGTGAATTCGTCGGCCAGTCCAAAGTTAAAAGCCAACTGGGGTTAGTGCTCAGCGCCGCGAAGCAGCGCGGGGCCGCAGCAGACCACGTGCTCTTAGCTGGGCCACCGGGGCTGGGCAAGACCACCCTTGCAGGAATCGTGGCTGCCGAGCTCGATGTTCCCTTACGCATTACAAGTGGACCGGCCATTCAACATGCCGGCGATTTGGCTGCGGTGCTTTCGAGCCTGGTGCCAGGCGAGGTGCTGTTCCTGGATGAGATTCACCGGATGGCACGCGCCGCTGAGGAGATGCTTTATCTGGCCATGGAGGATTTTCGGGTCGATGTGATTGTCGGCAAGGGAGCAGGCGCCACCGCGATTCCCTTGGCCCTGTCGCCCTTCACTCTTGTGGGCGCAACCACCCGCGCCGGGGCGCTGCCCGGTCCGCTACGTGATCGGTTCGGATTCACTGCCCACCTCGATTTTTACAGTGATGACGAGATCTTGGCTGTCCTAGAGAGGTCTGCCCGACTCCTTGGTTTGCAGATGGACCCGGCAGGAGCTGCGGAGATCTCCCGACGCTCGCGAGGCACCCCCCGAATCGCAAACCGGCTTCTGAGGCGTGTTCGGGATTACGCCCAGGTCCACGGCGACGGCGTGGTGACTGAGGACGCAGCTCTGGCCGCGCTGACCCTGTTCGATGTGGACCACATTGGGCTCGACCGGCTCGATCGTTCGGTGTTGCGGGTGCTGGTGGAGAGTTTCAATGGCGGACCGGTGGGCGTGAGCACGCTGGCTGTGGCTGTAGGCGAGGAATCAGAGACTGTGGAGACCGTGTGCGAGCCATTCCTGGTCCGATGCGGGCTCTTGGCCCGCACCTCTCGAGGGCGAGTGGCCACGGCTGCAGCGTGGGCGCACCTTGGCATCACGCCACCTGCTGGCACCCCTGGACACCCCGACTTATTTTCGGGGTAGGGCAGTATGCCATTGCAGGGGGTTATGCGTGATACTTCGTATCTTGTAGCGCCGTGGGGCGCTGGCGTTCACGTGATGAACGCGTACCCAATCAAGGAGTGCCGAAGGTGGCTAGTCCGTCGAATGCCTATCGCGCCGGCCGCGTGCTTATCTATTTCACCGCGCTGTGTGTGTTCATGGCCGCTTGGAGCCTTTTCGGCGGCCAGGCCTCGCTGACACATTTCGAGCCAAGTAAGGCGAGTCCGCGTCTGGGCCTCGACCTGCGCGGTGGCACCCAAGTGATCCTCACGCCCAAGCAGATTCCAGGTGAGCAGATCACCGGCGACAATGTGAAGCAAGCTGTGGAGATTATCCGCGAGCGAGTTAACGCGTTCGGTGTCGCTGAGGCTGAGGTGCAGGTTCAGGGAACCGGTGCCGGCTCCACCATCATCGTGTCAATCCCTGGCAAGGCAAACAGTGCAGTCGTTGATTCGCTGAAGTCGACCGCGAAGCTGGACTTCCGGCCGCTACTCGAAGAGGGACAGCCACTAGCTTTCAAGCCCAAGGATAAGAAGAGCACCGCAGTCGTGCATGGCATCTTCCCGCCGAGCATTCAAGGCCAAGTTTGCACAACTGGACTGCACATCCAAGGGAGCATTGGTCGGTGGAATTCCGGATGACCCGACGATGTTCTTGGCCACATGCGGCAAGGACACCAGAGCTCGGATGATCCTCGCGCCTGCCCGCGTTCTTGGCACCCAGATTGCGAACGCTTCAGCTGGTGTAAACCAGCAGGACAACGCCACCTGGCAGGTCAACCTGACCTTCGATTCATCCGGCGCCAAGGACTTCGCCACCACCACAACTGAGTTGGCGAAACTTTCTGGTGTACAAAACCGCCTCGGAATCATCCTTGATGGTCTTGTTGTGTCATCCCCGAGCGTGAACGAGTCGATCCTTGGTGGCAAGGCACAGATCACTGGCAAGTTCAGTGTTCAAGACGCACAGAATCTGGCCAACATGCTCAAGTACGGCGCCTTGCCGGTGTCGCTGGATGTTGCCAGCCAGAGCCAACTGTCGCCGACTCTTGGCAGCGATCAGCTGCAGGGCGGGTTGTTGGCGGGTCTTATCGGTTTGATCATCGTTGTCATCTATCTGCTCGTTTACTACCGCGCACTGGGTGTGGTTGCCTTTGTGTCGTTGCTTGTCGCAGCGATGCTCACCTACTTCTCAGTCGTCATCCTGGGTCAGCAGATCGGCATGGCATTAACTCTTGCCGG
>RFTO01000005.1 GCA_009923375.1 Actinomycetota bacterium
ATCCCGCCTGCTTTGGACTAAACAACCCGACGCACTCTCTGACAACCTCGTGCTCGCGTGTAGAGCTGATGATTTGGGCAACCGTGACCACACGCCGATGGGCTGCCAGGCAAATGCCCAGCAGCCCATCGTCGTGCCGATATGCCTTTAGTTGATGCGGGTTATGCGACCATCGGTCGAAATGACCAGCGGGCCGTTCTTGCTGTCTTCGATGATTGCGTTACGGACGAGCGTCTCCAAGACCTCGCGTGTTTTCGCTTTCCCGATTCCGCCGAGCATCGTGTAGCCATCGCCACCAGCAACCATGAAGTCGTTAGTGGCAAGGCTGTAGGACACCGAGGAGCTGTTTGGCACCGGAGTCCCGTTCGTCAACGTTACCGAGGAGACACGGCTTCCAACCGCGGCATTCGCGTTGAAGGTGAACTTCAGACCAGATACCTGCGGGAATCGACCCGCACCTGCAGTGAGTTGCGACACACCATTTTCAAGGGCCGCCCAAACATCGGCACCAGTGATCGTGGTCGTGACCGCTTGATTTCCAAACGGCAAGATCGTCGCCACGTCGCCGTAGGTCAACGGGTAAGGACCGCTACTCGTGACAGCCCAAGGAGTTGCGGAAGCGGCGGAAGCCCAGGTCGGACGGGCTACACCAGAGGGCACCCATGTCTTTGCTGGAAGCATGTCGCGGATTCCGCCACCATTCTGTAAGGCAATGTCGGTGCCGTACGCCTTGCGCTGGATATCGGCGAGGTAGTCACCAAGAGCGGTCTCGCGCTGACGTTGGACCTGTGGGTTGCCTCCGTTCGGTGCCACAGCACTGATGGAACCAATCACGTTGTTGTAAACACTGTTCAACTGCGACTTGTAGTTGTCGATGCTGCTGATCTCATCTGCGTTGAGCCCAGTGCTACCAAGTGTCGTGCCAGCAGGGGCTGTCCAGATGTTGAGTGGCTGCTGCAAGTTCATGCCGACAGTGCGACGAGTCGTTCGGTCGACGCACAGGTGCGCGCGGTTGTAGAAGACGCCTGCATTGACAGTCTCAGCAACCAACTTGTTGCCCACGTATGCACCAAATTTGAGGTGCGAGTGTCCTCCGAAAAGTGCATCGCTGCCCTCGAGCAACGGAGCAATGTCGATGAGTCGTCCTTGTGGAAGACCAGAATTTGCGTCCATGAGCCCGTACCCCTCGTGGGCGGTTGTGATGACAACATCTGCGCCGGCATTGCGTGCTGCCTGAATCGCTGCCTTCACCTGCGTGCGGACTTTGGCGGCTTGCGCGGAATTGCTGTCCAACAGGTCACCGATACTGATGTTGCCTAGGTTGCCTGGGAATACGGTTTCCTTGGTCTCAGGGACATTCAGCCCGACGACGCCGAGTTTGATTCCACCGCGGTTCACGATTGTCCACGAGGTGACATCCTCGTTGTTGGCATTCTTGGCCTGAACCTCGTTCAAGGATGAGTAATTGGAGATAACCCACTTGAATGTGGAGGCGTTGACGCGTGCCTTGGCGTGCGCAAGGTCCTTATCGTGCTCGTGGTTGCCGAAGATGCTTGTATCGAACTTCGCAATGTTCATGGCGTACACGGTCGGGAATTCGTCGAACGCGGTCGACAGCGGAGGTGCAGCACCCCAGTTGTCACCGGAGGAGACGGTGAACGTCGCTGGGTTCGCTTGGCGGTCGCGGTCGAAGTTCGCCGCGAGAGCGGCAACGCCACCTGTGTAAGTATCGGTACCGTTTGCCGTCGACTTGGTGTAGTCCAAGGCACCGTGCAAATCCGAGAGAGCGAGGATTTGCGCGTCTGTGAAATCGGGCTGAGGAGCGGGTGCCATCACAACGGCGCTTCCAGGAGCACTTGCACCAACGATGCTGCTGGCACCGCCGAAGGCGCGGATCGAACCGTCAGCACCGAGTGCGTAGAAGCCCTTGCCAGTTGAGTCGAGATCAAAATTCCGAGCTGTCGCGAGGAAGTCTGTGTTACCAACGATGGCCGGTGCATCACCATATGAACGGACCTGGCCTTCGCGAGTGATGGCCCAGAAACCTTCACCGGTGGCGCGACCGATGACAGCGGTGTAGCGGTCTTTCGGCAACTGACCAGCGGATGCAGATCCGGCACCGATGATCTGACCGGTTGCGGTGACAATCCACAAACCTGCGTTATCACGAATAGCGACAGCGCCGATTGCAGAAGGGTTGCGCAGTTTGACAGACGCAATTGTCGGAGCGCCTCCACCAGCGACGATGATGCCACCGCGACCGACGGCGTAATACCCGTCGTTGTTGAATCCACGCACAAGCGCCGCCGGCACAGTTCCAAGCGAGATCGGCTTGGAACTCGCGTCACCGAATGAGCGAATCACACCAGTTGAGGTAAGAATGATTGCACCATTGCCGGATGGGGTGCGAAGCCCAGCCATTGGGCGATCCACCGCAGAAAGTTTGAGAGGGAACGTGGCAGCACCTCCAGCTGAAGTGAGTACACCACGCGCACCAACTGCAAGGACGCCAGTTGGCAGAGTCGCGGCGATGGGTGCCACAGCAGCAGACGGTGCAGAAGCAGAACCAAAACCCTCGGCGTTCGCTGCAGTGACGCTGAATGACCGAGAGGTCTGACCAGCAATTGCAGGAACGAAGGCAGAGAAGGTGTTTCCAGCAACGGTGATTGGGCAAGAACCCTGACCGCCATCAACGATGTACTGAGTCACGGGCAAGTTACCAGTGGAAACCGGGACGCTCCATCGAACCTGTACACCACCTGCGGCCGGTTCAGCAGTCACTGCTACCGGCGCACCGGGGGTGCTGTAAACAGTTGCCGCCGACGCACCTGCCGAAAGGGCGACAAACGCGCCAGCAGCCAGGATTGAAAAAGCCGCAATGCTTGCGGCCGATTTTTTATGAGTCATGGGAAGGAATGGAACAGATGTGAGATGAATATCGACCTTGGAAAGAGCCAACGTCAGCGCTCAAGTTGATTACATGTTGATGCTCAAACCATTAACAACGATGCAGAGGTTGTTTACTGGTATCAGTCTTGAAAGCGAACCAGAGGGAACTCTGAGGCGTCAGTACGTGGCGATAATGAAAGTTAAGTCTTGGGATCGTTCAAAGGAGACCGCGACTTTCGTCGCCCAAACTATGATCGGGGAATGGTCGCACCAATTCTCGAAACGCCGCGATTGCTCCTAAGGCAGTGGGTTTCAACGGACCTTGAGCCATGGGTTGTCATGAGCTCTGACCCGATAACGATGAAGTTCTATCCTGCGCCTCACACTGCTGACCATGCACGAAATACTTTCGAGCGCAACCGAGATTTTTTGGCAGCCAATCATTTTGGGCTGTGGGCTGTCGAGGAGAAGTGCTCTAACCGCTTTATTGGATACACAGGTATCGCTGAGCGGAACCATGACGGCATCGCATTCATGCCATGTTACGAAATCGGCTGGCGGCTCTACCGTGATTTCTGGGGTATGGGGTACGCGACTGAGGGTGCACAAGCGGTGATGCACTATGCGACGAGCGTGCCGGCGCTGAAAGTCTTGTTTTCATACACATCCCGTCTCAACGAACCCTCTATCAATGTCATGCGCAAGATTGGGCTGATGCCGCGGGTCGAGCTCGACTTCGACCATCCTGAAATTGAAGAAGGCCATCCCCTGCGTCCGCACATCGTCTATTCGAGTTGACGGACTCCCAACTCTCCACCGCTCAGCCAAACAGATCTGAGTTGAATCGCTTGTCCCAGGCATAGCCAGTAATGGGTCAAAGCGCTTCGTGGCTGGATTGCTGGTGGCTTCTGGAGCCGCGCTGGGGTCAGTTCTTGTAGGTGTGCAAGAGAAAATTGTTGCGATGAATTTTCCCGAACACGTGAAGGTATTCTCGGCATATGCAGCAAGACACTATGGAACTCATTCGGGCTGCCGCTCGAGGAGTCGCCGAGATTTCAGTAAGCGAGCGGGGACTGCGACTACACCGCTTGCCTTCCAAATATGCGATGTTCCACGACCACGATCCCCTCACTCAGACTGTCGCCGATCAACTATCTGGTGTCCGCCTTGCTTTGCTCACAAGCGCCAGTCATATTCAACTGACTTACCGGTCGCGCCGCGATGCTGCCGAAGATGGGTCGTTCGTGTCAGCACCTAGCACCGTCTCCTTCACCTGCGGCGATCAAATCCAGTCGGTTGCGCACACCGATGGTGATTTACGCGTATGGAACGGAGCAGACCTCAAGGAAGTCGTCACCGGAGTGGATTCGGTCGCTCAGTTCACACTCGCCGCCACGGACACGCCGCGGCCTGTAGACATCTGGTTGCCACATAATTGCCAGATTGAGATTGTGGATCTCACCGCTGATCAACCGCTGGCCAGCGCGCCCCCGATAGGGCGACTATGGGTGCATTACGGATCGTCAATAAGTCATTGCATCGAGGCGACAGACCCACTTGGCGTGTGGCCAGTCATCGCCGCCCGCAGTTTGGGGTTGGACCTATTCAACTTGGGGCTGGCCGGTTCAGCGAACATCGAAATCTTTGCCGCACAGGCCATCGCTGATCTCAAGCCTGATGTCGTCACTCTCAAACTTGGCATCAACACCGTGAATGGGCGCCATATGACAAGGCGGTCGTTTATCCCTGCTGTCCACTCGTTCATCGATGTCATTCGGCAATCCCTGCCATCGACGCCGATCATGGTGATTTCGCCCATCTTCTGTGAAGCGCATGAGGACCGACCTGGGCCCACCTTGGGCGGGCTCGATGGACTTATCTCGGCTGCTGAGGACACATCTCCCCAATGGGTTGGTGAACTCACTCTCACGATGATTCGCGAGATCCTTGCGGCACTCGTCGCAAGAAGAAACGACCCGCACCTGACCTACGTAAGCGGGCTCGAGCTCTTCTGTGAAGCGGACTCTCACCTGAGTCCCGATGGGCTCCATCCGAACGCCGACGGATACCGCCTCATCGGCGATCGGTTTACGCCTATTCTCCGGCGGATCCTCGGTGCAGAGGGCTAGTACTGACTGCTTCCTGCGCGCAGCGATCGATGAATGAGCAAACCCCATGCAGGGCATCTTGGATGCGCCCATCTCACTGTTCTTGGACAGGTTGTCCACCGACTTACGCGCGAAAAGCAAGCGATGAAATGAACAAGGTAGTCCAAAATGTCGCTTTCTCAGCAGATTTTTGAATCGTATGCATGCGCGTACATAAGCGCGCAATTCCGTTCATTCGCCCCTACTATCACGCATTGACAGAGCTTCGTCAGCATTCTGACTGGGGCGGACTACTGAGAAAGGGTGCTCATGCACAACCTCTCGCAAATCCTGACAGACTTGCAGTTCTCTGCGGTCTACAACATCCTCTCGCTGGGACTCGCGGCAATGCTCGCAACGACTGCGTTCATGCTCGCCTCCCAGAAGCGGGTACTCCCTCGTTACCGGCAAGCCTTGGTCGTCTCGGCAATGGTCACCTTGATTGCTGCCTACCACTACTTCCGGATCTTCGAGTCGTTCAAGCACGCCTTCGAAGGAACCACCGGAAACAACCCGCACGCTTACAACGTTGGCTACCGCTACGTTGACTGGTTCCTCACGGTGCCGTTGCTGCTGGTTGAGACGGTCATGGTTCTTGCACTCGTGCAGGCAGACCGCTCGCGGATGCTCTCCCGGCTAGTTCCCGCTTCGGCGCTGATGATCATCCTGGGCTACCCAGGTGACGCTGGCGAAAAGTGGTTCGGGCTCGGCGCCCCGGTGTGGGGTGCGCTCTCAACAATTCCATTCCTATACATCCTCTACATCCTGTTCGTGGAACTGGGCAAGAGTCTGCAGCGCCAGTCAGAGCGAGTGCGTGTGTTCGTGCGCAACCTGCGCCTGCTGCTGCTCGGCACTTGGGGTGTTTACCCGATCTCGTTCATTCTGAATATGAACTCAGACCCCAACAGCCCGAACTGGAACTCGTTCATGGCACGAGAGCTCGGTTATAGCATCGCTGACATCCTCGCAAAGTGCGCCTTCGGCCTGATGATCTACGCGATCGCACGCACGAAGTCGTTCGAGGACGACGCGGACTTCCGCGCCGCAGAAATGAAAGACGCATAGTCAGTAACTACAAGAAGTTCGGCCCGCCCTGCGTTCGTGGGGCGGGCCGCACTTTTTTTTGGGTTAACCCGGCCGGCTGAGGATGTCCCATTTCTTGATGCGGAACTCGCCATCGGTGAGCACACCCGCATCGCGAAGTTGCGCAAGCTGACGGATCAGCCCGGCAGAGTTCTCTGTCACCTCCACGCTGCTGCCGACGAATCCGGACTTGGCTCGCTCGAACTCCTCATCAGTAAGGAGGCCCTCGCGGCGAAGATCTGCAAGTTTGGCCACGGCGTCAGCCATGGAGCCTGATTGGCGAATCAAGGCACCACCCGTGATTGCTCCCTGGAGACTGGCGGCCAAGGCTTGGAACTCTAGATACGGCGAGGACACCTCCATCCGGCCCGCGGGAGTGACCACCCCGAGCCGCATCACTGGCCCTGCGGCAGTCCCGAACAGCCTGCTGAGGTGCTTGGTGGGCATGCGCTCAGGCTGATACTGGCGGGTGTCGATGGTGACAACTTGGGTAATCGGAGTGACTTCCCTGGACGCGACCTCGGGGAGCATCTCCACTTTGTATGTCAAGAACCCAGTCTTCACTTTGTGCTTTTGAAACCTGACAAAACGCAGATTTGCATTCGTGAGGGCGACGTGCATCCAATCGAATCCGCTGAACACATAATCGGTTCGGCTCTTGGAGTTGTTCCACCGCTCATTCCAGATCTCGGTGTAGCACTGGGAATAGGCGACCAGCGACTCACCAGGCGATAGGTCTCGGCGAATCGCATCCACCCACTCCTGACCCCATGGCGCTTCGGACAACATCACTCCCCCTGCTTTGGTCCGGCTATCGATTCACCGGCGGACGGATTCACTCCCCGTCTAGATGACTAATGAAACCAGACGCCTCAGACAGCGCTCAGCGTCCGAAGATCTTCCAGAAACCTGATGCTGGTTTGGGGGCGCTCGCCGACTTCCGGGCAGGTGCGCCGCGCTCACACTCGCACCACTGTTCCGGGACCACTTTCACGCGAACCTGCTCGATGTGTTCACCGCAGCCGGTCCAGGTCGTCTTACCGCACGTGCCGCATCGGACGGGACTGCACATATGTGGTTAATCCTCTCGAGAGCGCGTCACAGTTGAAATCACATCACGTGAATTCTAGGGTCGATTCACTCCACTTAAGCGGGTAACTCTCCTGCTGGTCGACTGCTTCACCTACTTACCGCCTCGCCAGATGTCGGCTGGCACGATGGCCGCAATGAAATCGCGTTGGTAATGGGTGTTGTAAACCGAGCCTGGCTGCGATTGTGACTATCGATGAGAGATGTGAGGCTATTGTGAGAATGCTCAAGCCCCGTCCGTTCACTTGCTTTCGTTGAGGAGCTACTCCATGGCTGCAATTCACCCCTACCTCGACTCCTCAGGTCGCGACGATGTCCTCACGGGCGGCGTACAGAGGATTCCTATAACCACCTCCAAAGGCGAGTTCAGCGTGTGGACCAAGCGCTTCGGAAACAACCCTGATGCGCGATTGCTTCTCCTGCACGGCGGTCCTGGCGCAACCCATGAGTACTTCGAGCCCTGCGACACCCATCTGCCGGCTGCTGGCATTGAGTACTACTACTACGACCAACTTGGCTCGCACTACAGCGATCAACCCAATGAGCCTGAGCTGTGGGAGATCGACCGCTTCGTTGACGAACTTGAACAGGTTCGCATCGCGCTCGGGCTGGATGCCAGCAACTTCTTCCTCTTGGGCCACTCCTGGGGAGGGGTGCTCGCCATCGAATACGCGCTCCGCTACCAGCAGCACATCAAAGGCCTTGTCATCTCCAACATGATGTCGAGCATTCCCGCCTACAACGACTACGCTGAAAAAGTCCTGATGCCACCCATGGATCAGGTCAAGCTCGCAAAGATCAAGGCCTTTGAAGCCGCCAACGAAACTTCTAACCCTGAATACGAAGCGCTGTTAATGGAGCAGCACTACGTGCATCACGTCCTGCGCATGCCCGTTGAAGAATGGCCTGATCCAGTGACGCGTGCGTTCGCACATATCAACCCAGATATCTATGTTCCGATTCAGGGGCCGAGTGAGTTAGGTGCTAGTGGCAAGTTGCTGCATTGGGATCGCACTGCGGACTTGGCCAAGATTCTGACTCCCGCTCTTGTCCTCGGCGGCGAGCACGACACGATGGATCCGCGCTACATGGAACACATGGCCTCTCTCATGCCCAATGGCCAAGCCTTCATCTGCCCGCAGGGTTCTCACATGGCAATGTTCGACGACCAAGCTGCTTACTTCGCGGCACTCACTGGTTTCATACTCGATTTAGCTTGAGCCCTAGCGCTGCCTGCCGAAGGTCGCGTAGCCCAGTGGGTGAACAGCACAGTGGCTGCCATCTCGCTGAAGACAAAGATGCGTTCGAATAAGCCGGTTGCCGGGTCACTCACAAGCCAGTGGAGCCAGAATGTGACTCCAAGGGCAATTAAAATTGTTGTCGCCACAACTGTGGCGCGCAGCGGTACTGCCCAGTCGCCACCACGTTTGGCATGTGAAGCCAATGGCCAAAACCCGAGAAAGAATGCCAGCATTGTCACGGTAAGCGTGTGAACGTCTGTGTCGACATCTGGCGCGGGCAAGGGAAATAGCAAGACACACGTGCCGGACGCTGCGCAGCCCAGCAGTAACACGCGCCCAAAGGTTGCCGATGTCTTCAATGCCATGGCCAACGTCAACAGGGCAACGATGGAAATGCAGGCACAAATCTCCATCGCAACTCGCGTAGGTGCGCCGATCGCTGCCAATGCGCTGACTGTTTGCCTCGTCGATGAGAACCCCGGCCAGAACAAGGGCAAAATAAGAACAGGCACGCACAGGAAAAGAGCGGCTATCCAACTAGCCACACGTGCGGTGGCATGGGAAGCGATCCCAGAGCGTGGGCTATCAGTGAGCACACCGCATAGTAGACGCCTTAGGGGCGAATGCGACCCTGCACTAGCCCATCGCGCCTGCACTTTCTGTCTGTGGCCACTATCGGAAGACAATAAGCACAGGCGAATAAATCGAGAGCGGCGCCGTCGAAGCCTTGAGCATTTCCCCGGGGGCTCCTCTCCCACTTCGGGGTGAAGATATGGAGTACCGTGATTCTGTGACTAGAGGACCTCGCGGCCAACGCCGCAGCCGCACTTTGGGTGTGGTTACCGTCGGGGCGGTCACTTACCTTGCATTTTTCCTCAACGCGGCCCGTACCTATTTCTCGGGCAGTGGCGCATGGGGAAAGACGTGCATGATGCCCGTGAACTTCTGTCCGAATTGGTCCAGTTTGGAGTACCTCCAACAATGGGAGCGCCAGCATTACGGATGGGCAGCTGGCGGATATATCGGCTTGCAGGTGATGGGGATCCTCTGCCTGCTCATCGCCTACATCTGGCGTAAGTCTGCTTTCGCGCTGCTCGCCAGCTGTTGTTATCTTGCAGCTCTGGCCCAGTGCCTCTGGTCAATTTTTGATTTCTTCGGAGTCGTCACATTCGTTGATGCTTTCTTCGCCGCGGCGCTCACCGCAGCTGCTGGCTTGTCCTACCGCTCACAGGAGGTCCACAACTGGCGGGAGCGCCTCATCAGTCAAGGGCTTGTCACTCGGCGCGTTTAATGGCCTTGTTTAAGTGACGTTTGATGTCTCGTCAGCACCCGCCAGAGGTAAAGGTCCCTGCCAAAGCGACCACACGCTCGCCGTATCGCAGGTCGCCAGGGACGATTGCGATCTTCACCTTGGAGTAACCATCAGGCGCAATTGTGGTGTTGGTCTTGACCACGCCAACCTCTTTGCCAGCAATTTTCAATTTAAGTGCGCACACGCCGACCTTTACTGATTTTGTATTGCCGTTATAGATAACTTGCAAGATCGTTGTGGTGTGTTTGGCGCTGTTGTATTCCCACACCTGCGGACCACCCCACTGTGTGGCTAGACCTGATTTGGCGGGGACCACTGCTGTGGAAGTGAACTTTGTCTTTGCTTTGGCAGACAAGGTTCCAGTGACCTTCAGCGACTTCCCGACCCGCAGATCTCCCTTGTAACTGCCAAGTTCGAAGTCGAAGGTTCGAATAGCAGGATCGTCGTTTAGGTAGCCGTAGGCGGTCAGCGGCGGGACGACCTTTCCCATCACCTTCGAACCGGCTAACACCAGCACCTTGTCCGCAGCACTTGCAGGCTGAGTGACTCGGAGGAACAAGGTTGTGGTCTTGGCTCGAGAGTTGAACATAGTCATGTTGAAATTTGTGGGTTTCACCGACAAGCCCTTTGAGACCTTCAATCCCGACAGATCCCAGGCGCTTGGAGTTGCCAGGACGATTTTCGCTGTGAAACTCAACTCTGCCCCATAGCGCAGATCACCAGGCAGGGTGTCCACGAACGGGAGGATGTCCACGGACTCCTTGCTAGGCACGGTTACATACAACGTTTGGCCTTTCGGCTTCAAATCCGTGACATTTTGGCCGCTGCCTGAGTAGAGCTTTGGTGCCGAGATGATGACACTCACAGGCTTTGACGTGGAATTCCTCAGGGTCAGCCAACTGATATTGGTCGTGTTTCCCTGCTGATCGAAATACCACGAGGCAGGGTTAGCCGTGATTGACAAGCCTGCGGGCAGCGATGGAGTGACCTTGAACGTGGACGCCGTCACTACTGCAATGTCAGCATCAAGCTGCGGTGCGCCCAGCCCCATCGCCGGATCGTCTGTTGACGTGCCGATAGTGATCTCAACATCACCACTGACGGTCATAACGGTATCCGCCACCGCCAGAGCCACTGTGGTGTTCTTATCGACTCGAAGCACCGGATTTTTTATTGAGATTGTGACGGGGCTGCCCGAGATATCGGTGGTCGGCGAGATGTCCAGATACATCGAGTAACGCAACACACCTTGCGAATCCTCACCCCAGGCCATGTATCCGCTCGTCGCATCAAAACCAAGCGCTGCAAACTTGTCGGAAATCGTCGTGAATGCATCAGGGAAATCTAAGTTCGACACATCCGCAATCGCTGTAGCCTCCGCGTTGCTCGTGAGTGCAAGGACGGTTCCGGTGTTTGCGACGTCGCCAGCTGCTGCTGGAATGCATAGAGGCGACGTGGATTGCGGATCCGAGTTCGGTAAAGAGGTGGTCTGGCGGGAGATAGACCAACCCTGCACGTTCTTGGCGCCATCGATTTTGAGGTCGTGGAAGAACAACGTGGTCGGTGCACCTTGGTAATCAAAACGTAGACACGCATACGTCACGTCGTCTTCCTGGTCGTAGGAGAGACTTGGAGACTCTGACAGCGTGACGCCGCTAGGCAGCATCAAGTTAGTGACATCCACCTCAGATGGGGAAGCGTGTACGGGCAGCGTGCAGACGGTAGCCAGGACGGCCATGACAAGGGCAATTTTCGTGCGAACTGACACGCTCATGGAATCCTCCGACGTTGACAGTGCGATGAAAGTGCGCAATTTGTGCGCCGTGTTTGTAGGGTGGAAAAACTCTCAACCATGGACTCACGAATCGTAGCTTGTCGCGTTGGCATGGCATCTCTAGAGTCAGCGCTGTGAACAACAACAGCGATGCAGCCCTAGACCGTTTGCTGCGTCATATGGCATGGGCGAACAGTCGCGTACTGAGCGATTTGGATCAGCTCCCCCCGGAAATCCTGGATTTACATGCCCCGAGCGACCCAGATTGGCCCGTTGGCTCGATAGCCCGGCACTTGGTCGAGGCAGCTGGTTTCTACTGTCGACGATTGGGGGCGGCAGTCCCTGCCTTCACTTTTGATGACGACAGTTCGCTCTCCGATCTCGCCCAGTTGGCGGCGGCATGTCAAGGATTCGACGTCCACTTACGCCAACTCGCTTCGGAGCCTGAGTCGATGACCACATATACCCGGGATGACGGTTCGGATGTGAGTCGAGCACGCTCGACGATCATCGCCCAGGCCATTCATCACGCAACAGAGCACCGGACGCAGATTGCCGGTGTCCTGTCGAATCACGGTATCCGTGAAATCGACCTCGACACCCTTGATCTGTGGTCCTTCGGAGATTCCGAAGGTTTGGGGGAATAACGCTATTGGGGCAAGAGTGAAAGTCGGTGTCCGAGTAACCGTACGTTGATTCGGACTCCTAGAAACGCCTCGCATTTATGAGCACATGACGCTCACGGCTCAAGCCAGTTGCTGACTTGAGCCGTGAGCGGCTAGTGGCTAAAAACTCACATCCACTCCTTCACCGGCCCCGTTTTCTCAACTTCGGCCATTGATGTGCGTGCCATGAGGAAGAAGACCAAACCGACGGCGGTGATTCCGGCCATGACCAGAAGTGTGATCCAATCGAGGTTGAAGAGCGCACCACGTGGACTGCTAAGGCCGGTCGGAATCACTAAGTTCACGAACATCGCCAGTAGATAGATCATCGCCACGACTGTGATGAGCATCCCTCGTTTGCCGAGCGTGTAACTGCCGCTGGGCTTCCAACCACGCATCCTGCCGATAAACGCGCCGATCACCGTCAACAAGAACGCTAGATAGATTCCGCTGACCCCGAAGGACACCAATGACGTCAAAGCCGAGACGTTCGCTGGATAGGTAATGAATCCGAAGTGCAGGTCATGTGAGGGGTTGATGTTGACCATCAAGGTGAAGAGGACCGGCACGATGGCGCCGAGCAGCACCGCGTTAATGGGGGTGTGGAAACGACGGGAGACACGCGCCACGAATCGTCCGCCAGGCATCGCGCCATCGCGTGCGTAAGAGAACAACAGCCGCGCGCTTGCACCTTGGATGCTTGAGCCGCACGAGAAGAAGGCGAAACACACCGCTAGAAGCAGCAGGTCGCGAAGGGGCTTTGAATGGATGTTGTGCTCCAAGATGAAGGGAACGCCACCACTGAGTGATGTGGCTTGCTTGTAGCCCGCCGGATCACTTGGAGTGGCTAGAAGGAGCGCCGCCACAAGGATGAATGACGTGACCGCACCGATGAGCAATGCATTCTTCATCGCCTTGGGCACCTGCGCTGAGGCTCCGACTGTTTCCTCGGCGACATCGCCTGCCGACTCGAAACCATAGAAGATGAACGCATGCGCGAGGACGGCGACCAGTGCAGCGCCCATCCACCAATTGCCATGAAAATCAACGCCAAGTGAGTTCGTCGCTAAGTTCTGGGCACCTTCTGTGGAGAAGAGGAAGCCAAATCCGTGGTGGAACCCGGCTGCGGCGAGGATCACAGCAATGCCGAAGGTGCCGAAGAACTCCACATAAGAGCCGAAGCTCGCTACCCGTCCCATCACCTTCGCACCAGTTATGTTCAGTACGGTTTGGATAAGAAGTAATGCGATTGTCATCATCAAGATCGTCATATGGTTCGAAGGATCGAGCGTCGTGCTGAACCACTCATTCGAAAGTGCGCAGATGTAAGGGACCACACCTGTATCGACTGCGGCGATGGTGACAAGCAAGGCGATGAGGTAGAACCAACCGACCCACCAGCCGTATCTTCGGTTCACGGTGAACTTCGAATATTGATAAAGGGCCCCCGACACGGGGTAAGAGCTGCCGAGTTCACCGAACACTTGGGCAACGAAGAACATCCCTACCACAGGGATCACCATCAACCAGATGTAACGTGGGCCGCCACTACCAGCACCCAACGCAAACAGTGAATAGATGCCGACCATCGGCGACAGGTAGGTGAATGCGACGCTGAAGCTAGCAAACTTGCTCAGCACCCGTGACAGTTCCTGCTTGTATCCCAGCGATCCGAGCCTTTGTTCCTCTGAAACGTTGTCACTCATGTGTGCACCTTTCATCGACCTGCAGCCATTGGCCAGCGGATGTGAGTCACGCCCGCGGTTTGGCACCGGTTTCGGCGATGCGAAACCGCGGTGAAACTTGTCAATGGTCGCGTGCGCTAGGCGGCAATGCGTTGAACTCTTGAACGGTTTGACCCGTGTTCTATGTCACATTCACACGAATCTGCGATGGCAGATTCCCTTTCAGATGGCGAGATATAGCCCGAAAGGATCAGTGACGCTTAGTTCGGCTGATCGAAGGCGTGTGGCAGCGCCCGACCTAGATCGACTGATCTGCGGCAGTTGACTTCAAAGCGATGTCCATGCGCAATCCACCCAGTTCACTCTTGCTCAAGGAGAGCACTCCCTGGTGCTCTCGCACAATGGCCGCCAAGATGCTCATGCCTAGGCCCGAGCCCCCAGTTTCGCGTGACCGTGACTGATCAAATCGAGTGAACTCGCGAATCTCATCGCCAGCGAGTTCACCTTGCGTCAGACCTGGTAGGCCAGGGCCGCCATCCTCCACTCGTAAATGGATCTGACCACCCACCTGCCAGAGCCGGACACGTACGGGGGCATCGGCTGGTGTGTGCTGCTCGATGTTGGAAAAGATGTTGGAAATCAGTTGTTGCAGGTGCGACTCAACGCCTGTCACAACAACACGTGGAGCAATCATTGAATCCACAGTCCGACTCTCATTCAGGGCATGCAGATCTCCGATTGCGGAAACCACCATGTGCGAGAAGTCGACTTCTTCCGCCAGCGGCGTGGATACCGCACCAACTTCTGCAAGGAGCAGTAGATCGGACACAAGTGCGCGCATCCGCTCCGACTCATGGCTCATGCGATCCATCGCACGTTGACGTTGCTCGGGCTGCGCATCAGGCTGTGCCTGCAAGAGCTGCAGATATCCGCTGATTACCGTGAGTGGCGTTCGTAGCTCATGTGAAGCGTCGGCAAGAAACTCTTGCATCCTCACCCTTGTCGCCCGCTCGCTTGCAGCGTTATTTCTCAGCGTGACCACCATCTGGTCTAGGGCTCGGGAGAGCTCGGCCACTTCGGAACTTCCTCGAGCAGGCGGCACTGAGACGTCCTCAGCACCGTCAGCGACGGCAGTTGCCACATCAATCATTCGCTCAACCCGCCTGAGGTCGAATCTTGTGACGATGGTGATGAGCAGGCCTCCGAGTAGTGCGGCGAGCAGTGCAAACTGCACAAGTAACTTGGTGTTCTCCCTGCGAAAGTCATTGATGGTGCGGACAGAGACTCCGAACACGATGTACTCATGATCAGGCAGTAAAACTGTGCTGATGCGCACTTGCTTTTCTGAGAGGTATTGGGGCTTGCGAACTGCCGAATCCAGTACCGAGCGAGCAATCTCATCGGGAATCTTCGAGGGGGCTCCGTTCAAGACTGTTAGCTGCCGGTCAGCATCAATCAATGCGAGCACCGTCAGATTTGGATCTTGCTTTGCAAGCAGCAAAGCCAGAGCCAACGGAGTCTCGGCATCCGCTCTCACCGCCGCGGCCGCGCGCACAAGGCTCTCGTCGACATTTTCGAGTTGGGTTCTCGTCGACACCGATAGCGAATAACCACCCACAGCTGCTGCAACTGCAAGGGTCACAAGCGCCGATGACACAGCAAGGCGGATTCGGAGCTTCACGACTCAGAACTAATTCGGAAACCGATGCCACGCACCGTCTGCACGCCCTCGAAACCGTGGATGTGCACCTTCTTGCGCAGATACGAGATGTAGGTGTCGACGACTGCGGCGTTCGTAGCGAAATCGCGGCCCCAGATTGCGGTGAGCATCTGCTCCTTAGGAACCACCTTGTCCTGATGTTCCAACAGGAATTTGAGAAGTTTGAATTCCGTCGGGGATAACTCAACACCCTCGCTGGCAACAGCCACCTCGTGCCTGGCCACATCCATCACTAGCGGGCCACAGGTGAAGTGCTCAGGCTGCGCGGAAGCACCCGTTCTGCGCAGGATGGCATTGGTTCGCAGCACAATCTCCTCAAGGGAGAAAGGTTTTGTGACGTAGTCGTCGGCACCGACTCGAAATCCTTCTGCCACGTCCTCACGATCGGTGCGGGCGGTGAGAAACAGGAATGGAGTGTGATCGTCTCCTGCGCGAAGCTTGTGGAGCAAATCAAACCCAGTGATGCGAGGCATGTTCACATCGGCGATGACAAGATCGAATTTCTGGCGCTGCATGAGTTGGTAAGCGCGAGTGGCGTCTTCGCACACGGACACTTGGAAGCCAGCCATTGCCAAGGCGTCCGACAGGAGGTCGCGGATCCCAGGCTCATCGTCCACGACCAGGATTCGGGTCGGTTCCATCGCCCACCTCGCGTGATCTGCCGGGCACCGCTGTGACCAGCGGATGTAGTCCGAATCATGCCATGCACCCGCCTAGAGCGGGCTCCACGCACGCCACTCTCAGGCGATTGCCAAGCATCCCAGCTCCCGCCGCGGCTCAAGTCTGACTAATCTGTGGAGTATGCGTGGCTTCAGAACGCGGGCGGCGACTCTCGCTGCTGTCGCCCTAGGTGGAATGCTCACCTTTTCCCCGCCTGCACACGGGGACCCCACAACTTCTGTCTCCGCGAGTATCGCAAGGTTCGATGCTGCGTTAGGCGCTTACGAGGGTGCTCGAGTGACATATCTAGGCAAGCGCCAACCCGTTCTTCGCGATTGGAAAGTTCTGTCCGCGCTGTTCTCCATCAGTAGTGGAAACCTCACGCAGGCTAAGAGCAACATTCGCAACCAGCTGCGCATCGACGTCGCTGCAGCAAAGAAGGCGTACGCAGCCGCAATCCGTGGAACCAAATCACCGACAGTGAAAGCGGCCGCGCTAGACGCCCGCAATTCGGCAATCGCTGCGGCGGCGGCGCAACATGACAGTGCACTCGGGAGCCTCCACTCAATCCCCAGCATGCCTCCTCGCCCCAGTAAATAGCGGCTAGCGGCCGGGGTTGGGGGTGCCGTAAGCATCCACCCGCTAGCATCTTCTCAGTCCCCGAGCCCCTGGCCGCTAGTGCAAACAAAGCTGTAGGACGCGCGGCAGCCCACATCGCTGCCGCGGACACGACGAGTGCGCTTCGCAGAGGAACACCGATGAACGAGACACCTACCGGCACCGATGCGATGATTGTTGCTACTGGACTGCGAAAGACCTACGACGATTTCACGGCAGTAGATGGAATCGACTTCACTGTCACCCGTGGCGAGTCTTTCGGCCTACTCGGTCCAAACGGTGCTGGCAAGTCCACGACCATGAGGATGATCGCCTGCACATCACAACGCACAGGCGGCACATTGGAGATCCTCGGGCGCGACACCGACCACCATGGCCCTTGGATCCGTGCCCACCTCGGAGTGGTGCCCCAGCAAGACAACCTGGATCGCGAACTCACCGTCACGGAGAATCTCTACATCTACGGCCGTTACTTCGGCTTGGGCAAGAAATTCATCAACGCCAAGGTTGAGGAACTTCTTGAGTTCGCGCAGTTAACTGAGAAGCGAGATGCGAAGGTCGATTCACTGTCCGGTGGCATGAAGCGCCGCTTGACCATCGCTCGGGCATTAATCAACGAGCCCGAGATCTTGATGCTCGACGAGCCAACCACTGGCTTAGACCCGCAAGCCCGTCACATCCTGTGGGATCGCCTCTTCCGCTTGAAGGAGATGGGCGTCACCCTGATCATCACGACGCATTACATGGACGAAGCAGAGCAACTCTGCGACCGACTCGTGGTGATGGATAAAGGCAAGTTCATGGCCGAGGGCACCCCGGCTGGATTGATCCAGCAGCATTGCAGCCGCGAGGTTATCGAGGTTCGTTTCGGATCTGAGCGCAATGCGGAAGTCGCCGATCAGATCCGAGACTTGGCGGTGCGCTTGGAGATTCTGCCTGACAGGATCTTGATGTACACAGACGACGGCGAGCGCGATCTGGCCAGGATGGTGGAGCGCGGCCTGCATCCGATTACTTCCTTGGTCCGCCGCTCTTCGCTGGAGGACGTGTTCTTACGTCTCACCGGCAGAAGCCTCGTGGATTAAGGCAGGTGGACTGATATGACCGTCGTGAGTGAACAATCACGTACCTGGCAAGGTGCGCTGAAGGTCGTCGATTCACAGCGAGCGATCCGCTTTGGGTGGTGGTACGTCGCCGAATATCGCCTGCGCAATCTGATGAAGTGGATCAGCGCCGTCATTGCATTTGGCATTGGTAACCCCGTGCTGTATCTGGCTTCCATTGGCTTCGGCGTTGGCTCCTTGGTTAACCACCACGGCAACGGGCTCGGCCCTGACGGCGTTCCCTACCTGACATTTCTGGCGCCGGCCCTGCTTGCTACGGCCGCCATCCAAAGCACCTTCGAGGAAGTCACATTCCCCACCATGCACGGCCTGAAGTGGGAAAACGTTTACTACGCAATGACTGCAACTGCTGTCACTCCAAATCAAATCGCCACCGGAGTCATGGTGGTCGCTTTCCTGCGAGGTTTGTTCACCACGATCATCTATTGGGTCGTGCTCGCCATTGCTGGCGCTTTTCACAGCCCCACTGCACTTCTCGCGATTCCTGCAGGGATGATCGCTGGTGTGAGTTTTGCGGCAGTGATGCTCGCGCTCACCCTGCGTTTCATCGATTCACAGAACTTCTTGGCAAGTATCGGCCGGTTCGTCATCACTCCGCTGTTCATGTTCTCCGGCACGTTCTTCCCACTCAGCGCTATCCCCATTTGGTTGCGCTGGATCGGCTGGATTTCGCCACTATGGCACGCAACCGACCTAGGTCGCGTGTTGATGTACGGGAGAGCTGTCCCAGGTTGGTTAGTTGCCACACATGCGATTTATCTTGTTGTGCTTGGTGCGGTGGCTTTCATTATCGCGCAGCGCCAGATCACGAAGAAGATGACGAAATGACAATGATGCGTGCGTCACGTAATCAATCTGCCGCCGCCGATATTGCAGACGGCGTGAACTCCTTGCCTGGCGCCTCGATCTACTCGCGTCGCGCTACTGCGATGGTGGAGCGCTTTTGGCTCGCCATTCGCTCATCGCAATGGTTGATGGTCGCCTCAGGGTTCATGGAACCGCTGTTTTACCTCGGCGCTTTCGGCTACGGTCTCGGTTCCTTCATCGGAAACGTGCAGGCGGACTCCACCCACACCGTGAGTTACGCAGCATTCCTCGCACCGGCACTCCTTGCAAACTCTGCGATGAATGGTGCGATTTACGAGTCCACCTGGAATGTCTTCTTCAAGATGCATTTTGCCAAGCTCTACCAAGGCATCATGGCCACCTCGATGGGACCGCTTGATGTGGCTCTCGGCGAGATCATGGCCTGTTTGCTGCGCGGCCTGATTTATGCAATCGCCTTCATGGCTGTGATGCTCCCCCTCGGATTGATTCCTTGCTGGTGGGGAGGATTGCTGGCGATTCCCGCAGCCATGTTCATCGCCTTCGGTTTCGCTTCCTGCGGATTGGCGATTACCTCCTATCTGAAATCGTTCCAGCAGATGGACTGGGTTCAGTTCGCGTTGCTGCCGATGCTGCTCTTCTCCGGGTCGTTCTACTCCCTCGATGTCTACCCAACGCCGATTCGTATCTTGCTCGAAGCGCTTCCGCTGCATCAAGGCGTTGCTCTGATTCGCGGACTCACCCTCGGGCAACTCGATTACGCACTACTTGGGCACTTGGCCTATTTCACTGTGATGGCGGTTGGCGGAGTGATCTTTGCAACCAAGCGCATCGAGGCTATGTTCCTTCGATAGATGCGGTTTTACTGCTGTGCTGCTTCGTTGCCGTCTGCGATAAGTCTCGCGGCGGTGCTTGCATCACCCGATGTGAGGCTGTCCGCCACCTCAGTAAGGGTGTCAGCCAGCTGCAGCAACACATGCGACACAGCTCCGCTATTTGCGCTGAGAATCTCCTGCCACAAGAGTGGGTCAGACCCTGCTAGGCGGAGAATCTCATCGAATGCGCGGCCCCGTGCTTCCACAGCGGCGCCGGGGAGTTGCCCCCACTGCGCTGCAATCGCGCTGGCCACAACCTGGACAGCATGCGAGGTGACCGCAACGCCACGATCGTGCTCGTCTGCGGACATGATCACTTCGCGAGCACCGCAGATGTCGATAAGCGCCGACACTGCCGCCCGCGACGCACCATTTGCCCGCTGCCGAGGGCAGGTCACCCACGGTCGACCATCAAATAGCCCCGGCAGAGCACCCTCTGGGCCACTTGTGGAGGCGCCGGCAAGCGGATGACCGCCGACGAACCATGCCGAATCAATCGCCGCGACGATCGCTCCTTTAACTGAAGCGACATCGGTGACTGGAGTGTTAGGTGCCACAGCGATGATTTCATGCACAACCGCCACAACACTTGCCGGCGGTGTG
>RFTO01000041.1 GCA_009923375.1 Actinomycetota bacterium
AGCAGCACATCGGCTGCTGCCGTGAGCCGAGTGGTGTGCGCAGCGCGCTCGGTGGGTACGGCCGACCAGCGACCTACGGCGCTCGCCGGAGTCGCCAGGGCAGCTGCCGCAGCCGAAGTCACGCGCATACGTGCAGGTCGTGCCGCTCTCATCCGAGACGTCTTGGTCGCGTTGCCCAGTAAGTAAGCCCGCAGCGGTGAGAGTGTGTCGTTGGTGACCAATCCCGCCCACACCAGATCCCATAGGGCTGCCATGAGGACTTTGTCGCTCACCTTCACAGACTCTCGCTCGCATGCAGTCTTCAGATCTCTGAAGAACCACGCACCACCTGGTTGCAGTGCGGTCAGCAGCGCACGATGCGCAGGAGTTGAAGGGAGGAGAGATTCATCAACCTCCGGCAGAAGAAGCGCAGCCGCATCCCGCGAGTAGATGCTGAGCCATCCGTCGTTATTCGGCAAACCTCCGCGGCCCACCCAGATGTAATCTCCGGCGCTGAGCACTTCATCAAGCATCGCTGGGCTGTAATCGCGGACTCGCTGCGGAAGCACTAACGATTCCCAACCGGATGCGGCGATGGCCGCGCCTTCCAGTCGTGAGAGCGCGTGAACAAGCCCATCGAATCCTCGGGCTTTGCCGCCGACTCCCTGCCATTTCGGCAGGAACTGCGCAAGCGAGGTGGGCGACACTGGTTCGGCTTGTTGGCGTAGCACCGACACTGTTCGCCGTCGGATACGACGCATCACATCCGCGTTACACCAGTGGGCACCCGCGGCACCTGGCATCAGCTCGCCGGTGACCCAGACACTGCCGGCAACCAGTTGGTCGGCGATTGAGGTCACCACAGCGACGCCTATACCGAAAGCTGCCGCGCATTCATGCAAGGTGAAGGAGCCACGATTGCGCGCCCAGCGGTCGATGAGGTCGGTGAGAGGATCGGCAACAGGCTCGGTGAATACAAGTGGAATGCCCACGGGCAGTGCCACTCCGAGGGCATCGCGAAGTCGCCCCGAATCTTCAATGATCGCGTAGTGCACAAGCCCAGCAATGCGCACCTCGATGACCCGCTTTGCCACCGCCAACTCATCCAGCCACTGCGGTTGAACGCCGCGGGCAGCGGCCGCATCTGCAGTGAGCGGCCCAAGTATTCGCAGCATGTCCACTGCCTCTTCTGCCGAGCGAGCTTGTCGATCGGGGGCGAGTCGCTGTAGATCTGCGTGAACCGCAGCGATGACATCGGCGTCAAGCAACTCGCGCAGATCGGTGGTGCCTAAGAGTTCAGCCAGCAAGGTGGCATCGAGGGTGAGCGCCGCTGCTTTGCGTTCGGCTAGAGGGTTGTCGCCTTCATAGAGATATTGCGCGACATATCCGAAGAGCATTGATCGAGCGAAGGGGGAAGCCGCAGATGTCTCGCATTCGACCATGCGAACCGAACCTGCCTGGAGCTGGTGCATTAACCAGATGAGGCCCGGGACGTCGTAAACATCCTGCAGCACCTCACGCATGGTCTCCAACAGGACGGGGAAGGTGGAGTGCTTGGCTGCGATTGAGAGCAGTTGTGCTGCTCGCTGCCGCTGTTGCCACAGCGGTGCGCGCTTACGCGGGTCGCGTTTGGGGAGAAGTAACGAGCGTGCCGCGCACTCTCGGAAACGCGAGGCAAAAAGGGCGGTGCTGCCAGCGAGGTTACCCACCAGCAATTCCACAGTTTCAGGATCGATACGCAGGCAATCAGTCAGAGCGGAATCGATCGTCTCTTCGTCGACATCCGGCAGGCGGAGCACTAAGCCGTCGTCACCGTGCGACACCTGGGCATCGAATCCGTAGCGCTCTCGAATCGCTTCGCCGACCAGCAGCGCCCACGGGGCATGCACAGAGGCACCGAAGGGGGAATGCACGATGACTCGCCAATCGCCGATCTCATCACGTGAACGTTCGACAACGATGGTCTTGTCACTGGGCACATAGCCTGTGACCTCACGCTGCTCGGAGATGTAGCTGATGAGGTTGTCAACCGCGTAAGCATCCAGCCCGATTGCTTGCAGTCGCTTGCGCGCATCATCGGCGTCGGTGTTCTCGATCTCGCGCACGAATGCGCCGACTGCAGCACCTAGCTCTAACGGGCGGCCGAGGGTGTCGCCCTTCCAGAACGGCAACTTGCCCACATGCCCAGGTGCGGGGGTGACCAGCACGCTGTCATGCGAGATGTCCTCGATCCGCCAAGAACTTGTGCCCAGAGCAAACACGTCGCCGACGCGGGATTCGTAGACCATCTCCTCGTCCAACTCGCCCACACGACGACGTCTCTCGCCGACCATGAGCACCGGGAACAACCCTCGATCGGGAATTGTGCCGCCGTTTGTCACCGCCAAACGCTGGGTTCCAGGGCGGGCGCTGAGGATGTTGGTGGTGCGATCCCACACGATGCGCGGTCGAAGATCAGCGAATTCCTCATGGGAATAGCGCCCCGCAAGCATGTCGAGTACCGACTCGTAGGCACTAGAGGAGAGTTGGGTGAAAGGGGCACACGCACACGCGAGTGCGAAGAGGTCATCGGCATTCCAGTCATCCATGGCAACCATTGCGACAATCTGCTGGGCGAGCACATCAAGGGGATTGCGGGGGATGTGAAGCTCCTCGATCAGCCCGGCTCGCATTCGTTCAACCACCACGGCCGTCTGGACTAGGTCGCCGCGGAACTTCGGGAACAGAACCCCCGTGGATACTGCCCCAACTTGGTGTCCCGCACGACCGACTCGCTGCAATGCGCTGGCAACCGACGGTGGCGACTCCACTTGAACCACCAAATCAACCGCGCCCATATCGATGCCGAGTTCGAGACTGCTGGTGGCAACAACGGCAGGAAGCCGGCCGGCTTTAAGCGCTTCTTCGATAATCGACCGCTGCTCCTTGCTCACTGAGCCATGGTGTGCCCGAGCTAGCAGGTGCTCGACGGCATCTACACCATCGATGACGTCGGCATCAAAAGACGCATCTGCATCGGCATGCTGGAATTCGCCCATGTCGGCGGCACTAGCAGCGACCGCTGCTCTCGTTTCGGCTGCAACATCGTTCAGATTCATCGTCAGCCGCTCGGCAAGTCTGCGGCTGTTGGCGAACACGATCGTGGAGTTCTTGCTTGCAATCAACTCGGCGATACGCGATTCCACGTGCGGCCAGATGGATGTGTGTTGTGGCGCACCCGCAGCAGAGCCAGAGAATTCGGTGACCGGCTGACCCATAAGCGACATGTCCTCAACTGGCACCACAACTGACAGATCCCACTTCTTTTCACTCGGGGGATTCACGATCTGCACTTTTGCGGTGGGGTGCAGCCATTGCGCCACAGCGTTCAAGGGCCTCACCGTCGCGGATAAACCGATGCGCTGAATTCCACCTTCCGCCGCCGAGAGTGCATCAAGTCGTGCGAGAGACATCGCTAGGTGCGCGCCACGCTTAGTGCCGGCAACTGCATGCACTTCATCAATGATGACTGTGGTCACACCAGACAAGATCTCTCTGGCCAGTGAGGTGAGCATCAGGTAGAGCGACTCGGGTGTGGTGATCAGGATGTCAGGTGGGTTACGCACCAACGATGTGCGCTCGGCTTGGGTTGTGTCCCCTGTTCGCACACCAACTCTCAACTGCGGCCATGTCTGTGCGAGCCTGGTGAACTCATGTTCTATGCCGACCAACGGAGAGCGAAGATTCCTCTCCACGTCGCTGGCTAGGGCCTTCAGCGGCGAGATGTACACCACTCGGCAGCGGCGGCTTGCATCATCGGGAATGGGGGAGTGCGCCAGCGAATCAATTGCAGATAAAAACGCGGCGAGGGTCTTGCCCGACCCTGTCGGCGCAACCACCAAAGTGTGTTGCCGATCACTGATCGACTGCCATGCGCCGCTTTGAGCAGCAGTGGGAGCCCCGAAGGCGTTGGTGAACCACTGCGCAGTGGCTTGGGCGAACGGCAATGATGCCGCGTTGCTCGAGCCTGCCGGAGTGGACATGGGTGAATCCTGCCTGTTTTAACCGGCACTGCGCATCTGCTCCGGGTGGCAAGAGTCGTGCTCGGGCGGAAAGGGTCGTGCTCGGGCGGAAAGGGTCGTGCTCGGGCGGCATGGCGTGCTTTGCGACTGCTTCGCTTGAGGTCGCTGCCGCACCCATGCCGCCCTTCACCCTCACCTCGTCGTGGGCGCGCTGCTTTGCATGGCTCGCTGCCGCCGCCAGTGCTGCCGCCCGAGCACGACGACTCACACCCAGGCGAACACTGCGAGCGGCCACCTGCCACCTGCCACCTGCCACCTGCCCGAGCCTGCATCTCCGCTGCGCGTGCGAAGATGCCCCGGTGCGTTTAACTGACTTCTGGCAACGAATGGATGAAGCCCTCGGGGCGAGTTACTCCCATTCATGGGCGCAGGATGTCCACTTAGCCTCTCTCAAAGGCCTCACAGTGCAGCAAGCTCTCGATTCAGGCTGGGACACAAAAGAGGTCTGGCGTGCGGTTCACGCAGCGCTAAAGCTGCCTGCCGCCGACCACTGAACAGCAGGCGCTGATCTGGACGCGACCCCGCGACACGCGTCACATATCGGCGTGTCGATTGTTTTAGAACAAATGTTCGATGTAGATTTTCCAATGTTCCACAACAGCACGTTGTTCCTCCACAGCACTCGGTCAAGCGCGCGGTAATTCCCCAGCTGCGGCGGACGTCGAACCCGATGTCAGCCCCAGGCATTACCTTCGCCAAGCACGCAGGGGGAGCAAGAGAACCACAGTTAGAGCTTGAAAAACGCACCGTGAAACTCGATGAAGGAGAACCTTGTGGCTAGCAAGACTGTTCCTCACCCGGTCATGAACGACCGAGCTAAGGCCCTCGAAGCGGCCTTGGGCCAGATTGAGCGCCAATTCGGTAAAGGCTCGGTGATGCGCCTGGGTGATGAGAACCGCCCAAAGGTCGAGGTGATCCCCACCGGCTCAATCGCCCTGGATGTCGCCCTCGGAATTGGCGGATTGCCCCGTGGTCGCGTCGTGGAGATTTACGGACCTGAGTCCTCGGGTAAGACCACATTGACTTTGCATGTCATCGCGAACTGCCAGCGTGCTGGAGGCATCGCCGCGTTCATTGACGCTGAGCACGCCCTCGACCCAGAGTACGCCAAGCGCCTCGGGGTGGATATCGACAACTTGTTGGTCTCTCAGCCAGACACAGGTGAGCAGGCGCTGGAAATCGCCGACATGCTCATCCGGTCCGGTGCTGTCGACCTGTTAGTCGTCGACTCAGTTGCGGCCTTGACGCCGCGTGCTGAAATCGAAGGCGAGATGGGTGACACCCACGTCGGATTGCAGGCGCGCTTGATGTCACAGGCACTGCGCAAGATCACAGGTGCGTTGAGCACCCATGGAACGACCGCAATTTTCATTAACCAGTTGCGCGAGAAGATCGGTGTGATGTTCGGGAGCCCGGAGACCACCACCGGTGGAAAGGCGCTGAAGTTCTACGCATCGATCCGCCTGGATATTCGTCGAATTGAGACGCTGAAAGACGGCACCGAGGCTGTCGGTAACCGCACTCGGGTGAAGGTAGTTAAGAACAAGATGGCCCCGCCCTTCAAGCAGGCTGAATTTGACATCATTTACGGCGAGGGAATTTCCCGTGAAGGCAGCCTCATCGACATGGGCGTGGAGCAGGGCTTTGTGAAGAAGTCAGGCGCTTGGTACACCTACAACGGTGACCAACTTGGTCAGGGTAAAGAGAACGCCCGGTCGTTCCTGAGGGACAACCCAGATCTGGCAAAGGAACTGGAAGAGTCGTTATTGGCGAAGATGGGCATCACCGATGCAGTCGATGAGCCCGCTACTGACGCACCAGCTGAGGCTGTTGCTCTCGAGGCGTGATCGTGCACAAAGGACAAGACCCGGATCAGGAGTGGGATGATCCGGGTCTTTCCACGTCCCAGGAGGAATCTGATGGGAAGGCAGGTGCACACAGCGCGGCAGCGGTACACGAGAAGGATCCCCATGAGCGCGCCCGGAATATCTGCTTAACTCAGTTGTCCTTTGCGGCCCGCACGCGATCCGAGTTGGCCAAGGTGCTTGCCAAGCGCGAGATCCCCGTTGATGTGGCCGAAGCGGTCTTGGATCGATTCACGGAGTTAGGCCTGATCAACGACACCGAGTTCGCTGCCGCTTGGGCGCGAAGTCGTCAGCGAAGTAAAGGGCTCGCCGCTCGGTCGATCAGCCGGGAATTGGAGGGTAAGGGAATTGCTGACGAAGATGTTGACGCAGCAATGGCGCAACTCAGTGAGGAGTCGGAGTTCGAGACTGCTGTAGCACTGGTGACAAAACGCCTACGAACGCTCTCATCCCTCGATCATGATGTGAAAGTGCGCCGGTTGGTGGGCCTACTTGCCCGCAAAGGCTATTCCCCAGGCTTGAGTTACCGCGTTGTGCGCGAAGTGTTAGACACGCAGCTCGCTGACCCCGAATGACTTTAGTCATAACAAGATTGAAGGGCGACCCGCAGAAAGCGGGTCGCCCTTCAATGGTTCTGGGTTCGGAGTGATCAGACTCCAAACACCTGACGCAGCGGGTGGATGGCGAAGTACGCAATGAATGCGACTGAGACAACCCACATCAGCGGCTTGACCTCTTTGGTCTTGCCGTTGAACAGCTTGATGGCGCAGTAGGAAATGAATCCAGCTCCAATGCCGACGCCGATGTCGTAGGTGAACGGCATCAACACGATGGTCAAGAAGGCAGGGATGCCGATCTCGTAGTCATCGAAGTTGATGTTCTTCACGTGAGTCATCATCAAGAATCCGACGATCACCAATGCTGGTGTTGCAGCCTCGTGAGGAATGACGTTGGTCAACGGTGCCACGAAGGCCGAGAGCAGCAGCAGCAAACCGGTGACCACACTGGCAAGGCCGGTCTTTGCGCCTTCACCGACACCAGATGCGGACTCGATGTACGCGGTGTTGGACGAGGTACCACCGAAGCCGCCGAGAGCAGCAGCGAAGGCGTCAGCCTGCAGGATCTGATCGAAGTGAGGAACCTCGCCGTTCTCGTCCAGGATTCCTGCTTCGGTGGAGACGGCGTAAACCGTTCCCATCGCATCAAAGAAGTCTGCCAGGACGAGGGAGAAGATCGCCAGCACTGCAGCGACGGCGCCAAACTTGAAGGCGCCGGTGAGGTCAATTTGACCAAACAGGTCGAACTTCGGAGTGGAGACGATGTTGTTGGCGTCGAACTTGGGAACCGTCAGGCTCCAACCATTGGGGTTTACCCCACCAGGGAGCTGCGGTCCAAGTTTGAGCTGAGCCTCAACGATGAGGGCGAGTGCTGTGGTGGCAAGGATGCCGATGAGGATGCCGCCCTTAGTGCGACGAGCGACCAGCACTGCGGTGACGAGCAAACCGAAGACGAAGACCGCTTCGGGCCAGCTCGTGAGAGTTCCGCCTGTGCCCATCTTGACCAATGGGATGCCTGCGCGGACGAATCCGGCGTCAACGAATCCGATGAGGGTGATGAACAATCCGATGCCGACGCCAATGGCGTACAGAAGACCACGAGGCACCGAGTTGAACACGGCGCGACGGAAGCCGGTTAGGACCATCACCATGATGATGATGCCTTCCAGGACCACCAAGCCCATGGCAGCCTTCCAGGTGGTCTGGCTGGCGATTCCGTAGGCAACGAACCCGTTAAGACCCAGGCCAGCTGCGACACCCAACGGCACGCGGCCGTAGAGCCCCATAATCAGTGTCAGGACACCGGCGACGATGGCCGTGGACGCTGCGACCAGCGCAATGTTCGGAGCAGTGCCACCGCCCAGATAAAGGCCAGTGCTGTCCTTGACGTATCCGAGGATAAGTGGGTTAAGCACCACGATGTAAGCCATCGTGATGAAGGTGACGATGCCACCGCGGACTTCACCCGCGACTGTTGCACCACGTTTGGTGATTTCGAACCAGCGATCGAGGGTGTTACCCGTCGCCATGTTGGTTGTTGTAGCCATTTGGTACTGCGTCCTCCTCGATTTTCCCCTAAACGGCATCGACGGGGGTGCGATGCCGCTCTGCCTGTAGCTGGAGCGCGCAGGTGCTTTCCACTGGCATTGGAGTGAAACTTAGGTGAATAGAAGCTGAAGTTGCGTGTGACTCGCGTGT